>CAZMBF010000010.1:0-13338 GCA_964564365.1 uncultured Alphaproteobacteria bacterium | reverse complement strand
TGATCTTGCGGCAAACTCACATCAAATTATCGATGTTGAACATTATGCGCGCATCATTTATGACTTGTTTTTACGCAGGCAGCTAATTGCCCTAGGTTCGGACGTCGTAACCGAAGCCCGACGCATCGATACTGACAAAACAACAGACGAACAAATTTCAGAGATTGAGCAAAAGTTATTTTATTTAGCCACACAGCAAGATTCTCAACGCGCGACGATATCATTTAAAGCTGCGCTAACAGAAGCGATCAATACCGCAAAGAAAGCCTTCCAAAGCGATCGTAAAATTGTTGGCGTCACATCAGGATTAAAAAGTATTGATGAATATCTGGGCGGGTTTCACAACTCAGACTTGATCATCTTGGCCGGCCGCCCATCTATGGGTAAAACGGCTTTAGCAACGACTATGGCATTTAACTCTGCTAAAGCCCACCTTGAAAATCGTGTTGAAGGCACTGGGGTATTATTCTTTTCATTAGAAATGTCAGCAGAACAGTTGGCCACACGATTGTTGGCGGCAGAGGCGCAAGTTTCATCTGAAAAGATTCGACGTGGGGAACTTACCAGCGCAAGCTTTGAACGCTTTATTGAGATTAGCCGACACCTTGAGAATATGAATCTGTTTATTGATGATACTCCGGCTCTGTCGGTTTCATCGTTACGATCCAGAGCTCGCCGGTTAAAGCGTCAACACAATATTGGGTTTATTATTATCGACTATTTGCAATTATTAACAACTGGGCGCCATGGCGGAGACAACCGCGTGAATGAAATTTCGGAAATTTCTCGTTCGTTAAAAGCAATTGCAAAAGAACTGCACGTACCAATTATCGCTTTGTCTCAGCTGTCGCGTGCTGTTGAACAACGTGATGACAAACGCCCTCAACTTTCGGACTTGCGTGAATCTGGATCTATTGAGCAAGATGCGGATGTGGTCATGTTCGTATATCGCGAAGAGTATTATCTGGCGCGAAAAGAACCCAATGTTGAAGATATCAAAAAGTATAACGAATGGACCGATCGCCTTCAAAAGGTCGCTAACACCGCAGAGGTTATCATTGGAAAACAACGTCACGGCCCGGTGGGAACTGTTCGCCTGCACTTTGATGGACGCTTCACACGATTTTCTAATTTGGATCAAACGTATCAGGAAATATATTAAAAAATGGACAGCAAAGCGCTTAATACGTCAACGAGTATCGTTAAAACATCACAACTGCCATTTCCGTCTGCTCAGGTTTCTCCACAAGAAACGGGCGCTGTTATTATTGATCTAAATGCCATTAAAAGGAATTATCGTACCTTTGAAAAGCACATTGCGCCAACAGAAATTGCCCCCGTGGTAAAAGCAAACGCCTATGGTTTGGGCATGGTTCCTGTAAGTGAGGCTTTAATGGAGGTTGGGGCAAAGGCATTTTTTGTAGCAACAATCGACGAAGGTATTAAGCTAAAACAAGAACTCCCTCTAGCAGAGGTTTACGTTTTGTATGGGATATTTTCAGACACTGTGGGCGTGTTCTTTGAACACAAATTAGTTCCCGTACTTAATACGGTCGAACAGATTGACCGTTGGAATAAGTTTGCTGTTTCTAAACAATCAACACTGTCCGCATTGATTCACTTTGACACTGGAATGAGTCGCACAGGACTAGCCCCAAAAGAAGTTGAGTGGTTGATTGATAATCAGCATGTTATGGAAAGTCTTGATATTAAGTATGTGATGAGCCACCTTGCATGCAGTGAGGTTCCGACGCATCCATTAAACACGAAACAAAAGACAGTATTTCAAACATTCGCCGAAGCCTTTCCAAATGCAGGCCGCAGTTTAGCGGCATCAACCCTAATGAAGACAGATGATTCAACTCATTATGACATGGCACGCCTAGGGTACGGATTGTATGGGTTTTGCCATGATACACCAAGAATTCAATTACAAAGCTGTTTGCATGTCTACAGCCGCATTGTACAACTGAGAGACGTAGTGCCAGGGGATACCGTAGGGTATGGAGCAACGTACGTTGTTCATAAACCAGGACGTTTGGCAACAATCTCTATGGGATACGCCGATGGATATCACAGGTTTTTACATAACTATAAAACATACGTTCATATTGGTCCATACAAGGCTTACCTAGCTGGGCGAATTTCTATGGATTTCTGTGTTGTAGACGTCAGCCATATTCCAGAAAAATACCTTTACGAAGGTGCGTGGGTTGAAATGATCGGCGAACATATTAGAGTCGCAGATCTAATTAGCGGAACCGACTTTATTCCTCACGAAGTTCCAATCTCTTTAGGCAATCGCTATGTAAGGCATTACTTAAATCAGTAGATGACTTTAAGGTCATCTGCTGATGATAGATATAACCACTTTATATGAATCATGCTATAGCAAGTCACGCCATCGTAGATGGAGAACTTATTGTTATGAAGCCCTGCAAAGGGCTTCATCTCCCTTTTAAAGGCCTCAAATGGGGGCTATTTAGAAATTTTCCTTGGCGCTGACACCAAACATCGTTTCAATTTATGATAAAAAGAGCTATCATAAAAAAACTAAATTATTTTGAGGCAAATATGTTTGGAGCACTTGGGCGTCGTGCAATTTTTGCGTTTGGCAGCATTGGGCAAATCTCACTGTTCTTAATGGAAAGTTTAATGGCAACGTTTTCCAGACCATTTTATATAAAACAGACGTTTCACCAGCTGTTTCGGGTTGGGTTCTTATCACTTCCCATTGTAACCCTTACTGCGATATTTACAGGTATTGTTTTGGCATTGCAAACCTATGCCGGGTTTGCTCGCTTTTCAGCAACAGGCGCCGTACCAACGGTCATTGTATTGTCGATAGTTCGGGAGCTGGGCCCTGTTTTGACGGGTTTAATGATTGCGGGTCGTGTTGGCGCAGCTATGGCTGCAGAAGTTGGCACCATGAATGTAACCGATCAAATTGATGCCATGCGCACTCTTCACACAGACCCATATCACTATTTAATTGCCCCCAGAATATTGGCGTCTATTATTAGCTTGCCCTTATTAGTGGTGGTTGCCGACACAATTGGTGTGTATGGTGGATACTTGATCAGCACGCTATACTTGGATTTTAACGAAAGTTATTATCTAAACCAAACCATTCAATTTTTGTACTTTTCTGATGTGTTTTCAGGGTTGATCAAGGCTTTCTTTTTTGGTGCGGCTATTTCCACTATTGGATGTTATTGTGGGTATACGGCCCTAAGAGGCGCCGAGGGTGTCGGTGTGGCCGCAACAAAATCTGTGGTTCTAGCCTCTATCAGTATTTTCATCTTGAACTATATTCTAACCGTATTGCTGTTTTAGGTTTGCCATGACAATTAAAATTCAACTTCGCAATTTGCATAAGTCTTTTGGACGTAAAATTATCCTGAATGGTTTAGATTTGGATGTACATGATAAAGAATCATTTGTCGTCATCGGCCCATCCGGTGTAGGAAAATCCGTTTTATTAAAGTGCATGTTAGGGTTGTTGCCTATCGATAAAGGATCAATCGTCGTGGATGGGGAGGAGACATCAACGCTTTCTGGCAAAAAACTGAACGCTTTCTTAAAGAAATTTGCAATCGTCTTTCAGGGTGGGGCTCTATTCGACAGCATGAAAATTTGGGAAAACGTCGCCTTTGGATTAATGCAGGGGCAAGGCATGGCAGCGGCCGAAGCAAAAAAGTTGGCGCTTGAAAAACTAGAGCTTGTTGGAATGAACGCAATGGTGGGCGAACAACGTCCGAACGAATTATCAGGCGGAATGCAAAAACGTGTGGCGATTGCGCGCGCCATTATAATGGAACCCCAGATTCTGCTGTTTGATGAGCCTACTGCAGGATTAGACCCTATTACTGCCAACTTGATTAATCAGTTAATTCGCAGATGCCATGATGAATTGAATATTACAACGTTTACAATTACACACGACATGTCCACTGTACATACAGTTGCTGATAAAGTGGGGATGTTAAATGATGGCAAGATAATTTGGCAGGGAACGCTCAAAGAAATTGCAAAGTCAGACAACCACTTTGTGCAACAGTTTATTCACCAACAAAGGTTTGATGATTAAAGGAGTTTCTACCTAATGGCCAAGCCACACAAAGTTTTTTCGTGCCAAAGCTGCGGCAGCGTTTATCCTAGATGGATTGGAAGGTGCGACGCATGTGGGGGGTGGAACACAATTATTGAAGAGGTTGAGGCGCCATCGATTCCTAAGGGTTTAAAGCCTGGCAGAAGTCAAGGATTGGAATTAGTTGCTTTAAAGGGGGCGATACATGCTGTTCCTCGATATGTTACTGCGATTGAAGAGTTTGATCGCGTGTGTGGTGGCGGCCTTGTGCCAGGATCAATCGTACTGATTGGAGGCGACCCAGGTATTGGGAAATCTACACTTTTACTACAAGTAAGTGCATCACTTTCGGGGGCGCTCCCTGTAGCCTATATCTCTGGAGAAGAAGCCGTTGACCAAATTCGCATGCGCGCCAAGCGACTTGGGCTTTCTGAAAGCTCTGTACGGTTAGCGGCTTCATCAAATGTACGCGACGTCTTGTCTACTCTGGATGCTTCCAATGGACCCAAAATCGCAGTTATAGATTCTATTCAAACGATGTACATCGACAATATCGAATCTGCCCCTGGAACCGTAACGCAGGTAAGGGGATGCACTGCCGAGTTGATTCGCGTCGCAAAGTCCCGCGATATCGTAATTATCCTTGTAGGGCACGTCACAAAAGAAGGCACCATTGCGGGCCCCAGGGTTTTAGAGCACATGGTGGACGCAGTGTTCTACTTTGAAGGCGACCGGGGACACCAGTTTAGAATCTTACGATCTGTAAAAAATCGATTTGGTGCTGCAGATGAAATTGGTGTGTTTGAAATGCGGGAAGAAGGCTTAAAAGAAGTCCCTAATCCCTCGTCGCTGTTCCTAGAAAATCGATCAACAGAACTTAGCGGCGTATCTGTGTTTGCGGGTATCGAGGGCTCTAGGCCTTTGTTATGTGAAATTCAGGGGCTAGTAGCACCATCTCCACTTGCAAGTCCACGTCGTACCGTTGTAGGATGGGACGCAGGAAGATTAGCAATGATTTTGGCCGTGCTTGAAACACGATGCGCTATACAAATGAGTAATAGAGACGTTTATCTTAACATTGCGGGGGGATTAAAGATCAATGAACCTGCTGCGGACTTAGCGGTGGCAGCTTGTTTGTTGTCATCATTTACAAACACCCCTATGCCAGATGATACTGTTATTATAGGAGAAATCGGATTAGGTGGCGAAATTCGCCCCGTAAAACAAATTGAAATACGATTAAAAGAAGCTAAAAAATTAGGGTTTAAACAAGCAATCATCCCAGCCACATCAAAACTTTCAGAGTCTAAAGGTGGCTTAAGTTTGGTTGCAGTAAAGCATTTGTCTGACATTATGCGTTTTTTTAATGTTAGGCACAGAAGGGATTCATGAATACCGTAGATATTATCATCTTAATACTTGTTTTATTGTCGGCTATTATTGGGTTTTGGCGAGGCATTACCCGAGAAGTTCTTGGCATTGCAAGCTGGTTACTTGCCGCAGTGTGCACATACTTTTTGCATGGCCTAGCAGAATCGTTAGTAGGTCTAATTATCAGCAACGCTTTTCTTATAGAAGTCGTTTCTGCTTTAGCTATATTTGTCATATCTTTGGTCATCTTAACCTCCATTACCTATTCATTTTCAGATGCTGTAAAATCAAGCATCGTGGGTGGTGCAGATAAGATTTTGGGGTTTTTATTTGGAACATTTCGGGGGTTTTTGCTGGTTTCCATTATAGCCTTTGGCGCAAATAAGTTCTTACTTAAGAACCCAGAAAACACACCAGAGATTTTAAAAAGCTCACGCTTAATTCCGCTTTCAGATAAATTTATCACGATGATGGTTCAGTCAATTCCGACCACAAAACTCAACGAGTGGAAAGATAAAATGGAATCGCTTTTTAATAACGTTTCAACTACAGGATCCCAAAAAGTGTCTGAGATTGTAGAGAGCCTGCCTGAAAATATGGAGAAAGAAGATGATGAATAAAAAATGGGGCATCTACCTATTTGCTATTATGGCGGTACTAAATATAGGATTTCCCATATTTGGAGGCCCTTACACGATTAAAGATATCGAAGCTCAAGCAAAAGGATCCTCTGCCTCCGAGGCCAAAGAAACTGCGTTAAAGGCAGCTAAACGACAAGCCTTTCAATTCATGTTGCAAAAACTAATTAACAAACAAGACATGGAACGTTTTGAAAATGCTGAAGAGTCAACTATTGAATTCTTGATTGACAGCATGCAAATAGTAAACGAACAAATGGGGCAGACAATATACAAAGCAACAGTGGTATTTGAGTTTAATAAACAACGCATTGAGGAGTTGCTTCGAAACAAACTAGTTCCATTTAATATTCCCGTTAACAAAGCACTATTAGTGTTGCCCGTTTTTTCTGATGGAGCCAAAACGTACCTTTTTGAAAAAGACAACATATGGTTTGACGAGTGGAAACACCATCACTTTCATCAAGCGCTAATAACGTTTGTGGTCCCGAATAGAGATCTGAACGATATTAGCCTACTTGATGCAGAAGATGCGTTAATTGGGGCAGCGCATAAAATTGTCAACATTGCTGCCAGATATCAAGTTTCTGCTGTTGTAGTTCCTTATGTTAGCATCACAACCGAAGGGCGAAAACTAAATGCACGGGTTGATTTTCAAGAATTTGATGGTAAGGGTATAAAGAAAAGCAATACCATTCGCTCTCACAATTTAACCGAGGTTGCATCCGAAACATCAAAGGCTGAAATCTTAAAAAAGCTATTAAAAATTGCCGTTAACAACATTCAAGAATTCGGAAAAAACCAGTTTGGCGGCAATCAAAACCATAATCTTGTTTACCTGAAAGTGCCAACAAAATCACCCGATGAATATATAAAGTATACTAAGTTACTTAATGAATCTGATCTGGCACAAGAAATACAACCAGTTGAATTGTCCAGAGGTTACTCTGTATTGCGTATAAAAACCTTTAACACGCTGGAAGATTTACTAAACTATTTTAAAGATCGCGGATATAATTTTGAAGCATCCCAAGAAGTTGCGAATCCTTATGCATATGAGGCTGAACCCAAAGGTAATTAAGCATGGCCACTAAACTATCATCTAAGCTATTAACATTACCCAATTGGATTACTTTTGGTCGAATCGCATGCATTCCCTTTGTGGTGTATATGTTATTAACAGCCCAGGCCTTTTATGCCTTAGCATTTTTTGGGATTGCCGCAATTTCCGACGCTTTGGATGGCTTTATTGCGCGATACACTAAAAGCCGATCAAAATTAGGAGCTTACTTAGATCCCTTGGCAGACAAGCTATTGTTCTTGTGCACCTTTCTGGTTCTTGGATATCTCAAGATTATTCCATTGTGGCTTATTGTTCTGTCGATCTATCGTGATATTGTGATTGTTTCTGGGGTAGCCCTGCTTCGATACTACAAAGTGGCCGTTGAAATTAAACCTTTATGGATAAGCAAAATCAATACCTTCATTCAAAGTATTGTAGTAGTGATGTTTTTAGTAATTCAGGCATTTAGTTTTCAGCAAACGATTATCTTTGCCACAGCATACGTGTGTGCCTATATTAACGTAGTAACTTTATTACTATCGGGAATCGGGTATATACGACAGGGGTTGCAACGATTAGAAGGATATGGATTTGTATACATAGGCTCAGGTATTTTTATCTGCTTGTTTATCCTGATGATGAACTATATGATTGCAGATGGAGCAGTCTTATTACAGCTAATTTATAAATTAATTTGTCCATCATCGTGTAGGGTTATCACATGTTAAATCGTTTAATATTTCCAGCTTTATTAGTCGCTGCTGTTTTAGGAGCCTACTATTTTAGCTCGATCACACTTCCTTTTTTAATCGCGGCTGGTATTGCTTATGTGTTTCAACCCATCGTTGGCTACTTAGAATGCGCACACTTTCCCAGATGGTTAGGCTCGCTTACCGTCATTCTTTGCTTGCTAACCATTCTAGGGATCTTTTTTTTATATAGTGCTCCTATTTTGTATTTGCAACTCACTAAATTGATTATTCAGATGCCTGATTACATCGTTAAGCTTCAAACATTCATTCACAATAGTATCAACTTAGTAAACGATCAGATACCTTCTGAATATTCTGCTCAAATACAAAAAGGCATTCAATCGATATCCAAAGACTTTTTAGGCTGGGGTTTAAGCAAAACTCAGTTTGCTTTCCAAGGGGGATTAACCATTATTCATTATGTAATGCTAATTTTGTTCGTCCCCGTCTTTAGCTTTTACTTAATGAAAGATTGGGACAAATTACTGGATACAATTACTTATTATATTCCTCCACAAAACAAAAAGGTATTTATTCAGCAATCTCAGAAAATCGATTGTGCGTTAACCAGCTTTGCCCGCGGACAAGCCTTAGTCTGCATTATTTTGATGCTATATTATGGTGCCGCTCTACATATATTAGGGTTAGACTTCGGAGGTCTAATCGGTGGCCTAACAGGATTGTTTGCATTCATCCCTTATGTGGGTTCCATTTTAGGGTTTATAACATCTGCAACGATTGCATTTGTACAAACCTCTGCATGGTTGTTTGGGGATACCGGTTCATTTACATTCATGGGGGCCGTTACACTTGTGTTTGCTTTTGGCCAATTTTTAGAGGGAATTATATTAAGCCCAAATATTGTAGGCAAAAGCATCAATTTGCATCCTTTATGGATTATGTTTTCCTTATTCTTAGGTGGGTATCTATTTGGATTTGCAGGTATTTTAATTGCAACCCCTGCAGCAGGAGCAATTGCAGTTATCGTCAGATACGCACTAATTCAATACCGCAACAAAATGCATGCCTTATATCACGAACACGTAAAACAACGAAAATCATATGCAAAAAAGCCTTAAGCAATATACATTACCGCTTATCCAGCAACCCAATTTTACATCGTATAGTTACTTTGTAAGCGAGAGCAATGCTCCTGCGTATCAACTGGTAGAACTATGGCCACATTGGCCAACAAAGCGCTATGTTGTCTATGGCCCAACAGGCTATGGGAAAACACACCTTGGACATATTTTGCGTGACTTGACCGATGGGGTTTTTCTGTCAGCAACTCAGATCACCACCCAAATATTTGAAAATATCCAACCCAAAACATCTTATATCGTTGATGATATTAACGATATTAAAGAACCACCCCAGTTGTTTCATTTCTATAATCTAACCGTCGAAAATGAGTGTGCCGTGGTATATTTATCCAATATCGCACCGGGACAATACGACATGGGATTGCCTGATTTAAACTCAAGGTTTCGCTCCCTTGCGTTGATTGAACTCCCTCAACCAGACGAGCCTCTTTGCAAAGCCATTATTAAGAAAGTATTCTCGGATTTGCAAATTACGGTGGGTGAGGAGATTATTGACTACATGCTAGGTCATATGTCTCGCAGTCTAACTGATATACACGAATCAATTCAACTGATGAACCAAACATCTTTAGAACAAAAACGAAAAATCACAATTCCTTTTATTAAAGAACTTTTTAATATAAAGTAATTGGGATGACCGACACACACATAAGAATGTTAAGTAAAAATTTAAAAAAATTAACATATCGTTTACATTATCGCGGTATAAAGGAATTAGATATTTTTTTTAGTCGCACCGTTCATTCTTTGTCTTCTTTATCTGGAGAAGAGCAAGATCAGCTAACCTTGCTAATTGAAGAAGAAGAAGATATGATTTATCGGTGGGTTTTGGGATTTGAAAAAAAACCGGATCATTATAAAAAAATTATCGAAAAGGTTTTGACTTTACAAACAAAGCCCCTATATTAGAAAGTAGAAGAGTATGAAAATGGATCGCACCATGAAGAAAACTGTATTTGCACTACTTGCAACGACTTTATTGTCCTTAACATTTGCAAAAGCCCCACTAAGTGAGGACGCGCAACGCGAAGTACTGGCACTTGACCGCAAAGAAAATGCTGCCTATGTTAAGTTGCAACAAGCTGAACAAGATGAGCTTATGGGCAAAATTAGTTCTAAGGAGTTGGATGCCGCTCGCAAAGAGTATGACGAAGTAAAAGAAAAACTTCAATCTGAGTTGTCCAAACTTGGAAATCGGCCCGAGATCGAGAAATGGTTAATTGATAATCATGTTAGAGTTGGAATGTAGTTACTGAACACTATCCGACACATCGTCGTCCAATGACTTATTGATCACAACACTGTGGTCTTCATGATAAAAGTTTAAGATTTGCATGGCCTGTTCTTCTAAGAAGTCCAGGTCAATGCTTTTTGGGTTTAACCTTTTGATCTTTTCTTCTAATTTTTGACGTTGCGTTTGAAGTTCTAACAGCTCGAACTCTTTCTCGTCAAGCTCATGTTGCACTACCCAGTATTTTAAGACGCCACGCTCACCACTAAAACCATGATATGCAAAGTATACAAAAATAGACACCCCCACAATAATGGGCCAAAATCGAAAGAAAAAACGACGAATATCCATTATTTGCGCCGTTTCTTTGGTTTTTTAGGTGCGTGATCAATTGAAACGGTCGGCTGGTGCTTTTTTGCAGAAGACTTTTTCATGTTTAAGTGGAACGTGATTTGCCCAGTCAACACATTCACATCGTTCAACTCAATGTCCACTCTGTCTCCTAAGCGGTAAATCATGCCAGACGAGCGCCCCTTTAATTCATGAGCAACTTCGTTATATACAAAAAAATCGGGCATAGAAGACACAGGAACCATACCAGTAATGCCATTTTCATCGATATGCACAAACATACCAAAAGCTGTAATGCTGCTAATACGGCCCGTAAAATGCAACTGCTCGGATTCTAAAAGGTATAGGCTTAGATAACGGCTTATGACCTCTCGCTCTGCGGCTTCTGCTTCTTTTTCACGCTCTGAAGTATGGTTAGCAATTTGCCCCAAATTGTGTTTTTGCTCCTCTGCCAACCCATCGTTGCCTAAATTAAAGGCGCTAATTAATGCGCGATGTACAATTAAATCGGCATAACGTCGAATCGGCGACGTAAAGTGCGAGTAATGTGTTAACCCCAATCCAAAATGTCCATGATTGGATGGCGAGTACATCGCTTGCTGTTGAGAGCGCAACACCATCTCACTGACCATAACATGTTGAGGAGTATCTTTAACCTGGTACAGCACACTGTTAAAATCACCCGGAGTAACAAGGTGTTTCTGCTTATCAATTAATTTAATAAACGACAAGAACTCTCGCAATGATTGAATGCGGGATTCCGTAGGTGTCTCGTGAATACGATACAGCCCAGGCATTTGCTTAGCCTCTAATGCGCGCGCAGCACACACATTTGCTAAAATCATAAACTCTTCAATCAACTTATGGCTATCAAGACGATCGCGCACCCGAATGTCTTCTAGGTTGCCTTGCTTATCTAAAATTACCTGATGCTCTGGAAGATCTATTTCTAAAGACCCACGCTTATGGCGATTCTCTAATAGAATGTTATACACCTTATACATATTGATAATTAAAGGTTTTAGCTCGTGATTTGCTTCACCATCAAAAATGGCTTGAACCTCATTATATGTAAAGCGGGCTTTTGAACGCATTAAGCCACGAACAAATTTATATTGAGCAATTTTTCCTTGCTTATCTAATAAGATATGTACGGCCATACATGCTCGATCTTGATTGGGTCTTAACGAACACAAGTCATTTGAGAGTTTTTCGGGCAACATCGGAAGAACTCTATCTGGAAAGTACGCCGAATTTCCGCGCGCTAAAGCTTCTTTATCTAACGCAGAACCTGTCTTTACATAATGAGACACATCCGCAATCGCCACTAAAATGTGCCACCCTTCTTCTGTGGGCTCTGCAAATACGGCATCATCAAAATCCCTAGCATCTTCACCATCAATCGTCACAAGATCATAATCTCGCAAATCTTCACGTTGATTCAATAAGGGAATAGTGCCCTTTTCAGCTTCCATAATCGCTTCGTTTGAAAAGTCGATAGGTAGCTCGTGTTGTAAGATCGAGATAAGACTTAGACCTTTGGGCTCGTACACGTTTCCAAGGATCGCAACAACTTTGGCATGGCTGTCATTTTTGCTTTGATCCATAACTTCAACTTTAACGATATCACCCTCTTTTGCATTCAAGGTGTGATACGGAGCGATATAAAGTTCTTTTTTCTGTTTCTTAGACGTAGGGTATACATACCCCCCATTTTTGCGAGGTTGATAAACGCCGATTGAATAGCCACTATAATCACTGAAAACCTTTAGGGCTTTTGCGACCAGCTGGTCTTCCTTGTTTCTTTGCAGCGTAGCCAATAACTGTTGACCCGCTTGAAGGGCAAAATTAGAGTGTGTTAGTATTATTGGCTCATCAAAGCCATCAACATCCGCAGGAACAACCACGTATTGACTTTCACCCAACACCTCAACCACGCGACATTTAAGCACTGTCTTTTTGCGCCCACTCACAGATTCAACCTGTTTGCTGGTTTTATAGGTGTTCTTTTTGTCTTTTCGGGTGTTCTTTTTCCAAAGCCCCTCGTTTTCGATTTCCTTTAATAGCGCCTTGAAAGGCTCTCTTAAATCTCCCTTAATATTAAAAGATTTAGCAATCTCGCGCTTACTTAAGTCATGGGATGCCGAGCGAATAAATGTTAGAATTTCTTCTTTGGACGGTAGAATGTGTTTAACTTTAGCCATGCTGTTGGGATCATCCCTTATACTGTAATTCCTAAACTAACATATTAGCTAAAGTTAAACAAAAGGTTTAAATTAAGATATCCAATTATATAAAAATGCATGCGCAGTTAAAATAGATGACCAAGAAACAGCTTTGTGCCCTACTGTAATTAAATAAAGGGTTAATGGCTATCTTTCTCAAATCAGCATACCTAACGACACAGCTGCAAAAAGCATTATGAACTCTAAAGCTACAAAGGCGTTTCCTAATGATGCCCCAAGGTAATGGTAAAGAAATGCCAACCCAAATAATATCATCAGGGCTACCCCAAACCCAACAACTGCCGCGCCCAGCACGCTTAAATAACTAATAGACTCTATAAATAACATAATTTTTGACCGCTCTGTGCTTTTGACAAGAACAGAGTATCCCAAGCTTCAACAAAAGTAACTGTTTTTATAGGGTCCTTCGTGACGAAAAAACTGGCTTTTTGTAAAAAATCTATTTACAATAATTATTGTAAGGGTTTCAATAAAGGAAAATAACGTGTCTTGG
>CAZMBF010000009.1:0-13418 GCA_964564365.1 uncultured Alphaproteobacteria bacterium | reverse complement strand
CATTAGATTACTTCATCTAACGCTCTTCTTAAAGCTGGTCCATACCATTAGTTACAAACTTACTTGCTTTCATCGAAAATGCTCCTTTGTTTTTACTTTAACCCATTATGAGAGGTTTCCCATCCTCTCCGTTCCTACTTCTAGGGTCAAGACCACCAGCCCCGAATAACCGAGTCTAAATTTCAACCAAAAAGCTCACCAAAACCTTTTTTAAACCCGCTTCTTCAAAATTTACATCCGCTTTATCGCCATCCAGCCGCACAATCTTACCCATACCAAATTTCTTGTGATACACGACCTGCCCCTTAGGTTTAGCCAACCCACCGCCGCTATCTTGATTAAATTCGTACTCTGAAAAGGTTGGTTGTTTTAAGGTATAACGCTCTGATTGACGACCGCGCGCGTAATCCCCAGTGGGTCTGCGCCCTTTGGTAAGAGCGGGATTTCGCCCCATTCGGTTATGCCACACCACATGCTCTGAGGGTAATTCGGATAAGAACCTAGACGGCAAATTATGTTGCATTTGATGGTATATGCGTCGCATCGTTGCATACGTAATGACGGCCTTTTCCTTTGCTCGCGTAATGCCTACATACGCCAAACGCCGCTCTTCTTCTAACCCTTCTGCGCCAGAGTCTTCCATAGATCGCTGATGCGGAAACAAACCCTCTTCCCAACCTGGCAAGAAGACTGTCCCAAATTCAAGACCTTTTGCACTGTGCAGCGTCATAATCGTGATCTGAGGCCCTGAATCTTTTTGCGTTACCTCCATGACTAACGATACGTGTTCCAAAAACCCCTCAAGGGTTGAGAACTCTTCCAAGGCAACAACTAATTCTTTTAAGTTTTCTAAGCGCGTTGGGGCATCAGGCGTTGTTTCGTTACGCCAATACGCCGTATAGCCAGACTCGTCTAACACGATTTGCGCAAGTTCAGACGGTGCTATCTCTTGAGCCATCCTCTGCCATCTACGAACATCTTCAATAAACCTACGTAATACGGTGTTTGCCTGAGGGCGCAGCTCATCCGTTTCAACTAATTGCGCAGTTGCGTCAAACATACTAATGTTTTGATCTCTGGCCAAGCTGTGCATGATATTCAAGGTACTTTCACCTATACCTCTGCGTGGCATATTAATGATACGTTCAAACGCCAAACTGTCAGTTGTTTGGTGCACCAGCCGCAAGTATGCTAATGCATCACGAATTTCTTGGCGTTCATAAAATCGCATTCCACCTACAACGCGGTAAGGCAGCCCACACACCATTAATCGCTCTTCAAACTCACGGGTTTGATGGCTTGCACGCACCAAAATAGCGGTCTCATTCAATGGGTAGCCAGCCTTGTGCAATCGCTCCAGTGCATTTACAACAACGATCGCCTCTTCTTCGGAATCATACACACAATGGATATCAACCTTTTCACCGCCATCCATATCTGTCCACAACTCCTTCCCAAGCCGTCCCTTATTGTGGGAGATTAAGCCCGATGCTGCGCCCAAAATATGGGTTGTAGAGCGATAGTTTTGCTCTAATCGAATCACTTTTGCTCCTGGAAAGTCGTGCTCGAACCGTAAAATATTATCCACTTCGGCACCTCGCCAGCCATAGATCGATTGATCATCATCGCCAACACATGAAACCTGTGCCCCACCTTGCGCCAGTAATCGTAAGAATAAATACTGAGCAACATTCGTGTCTTGGTACTCATCAATTAATATGAACTTAAACTGCTGATGATAGCGATTCAGCACATCTGGAAATAGTTGAAACAATGAGACGCAATGCAACAACAAATCTCCGAAGTCGGCAGCATTCAGAATTTTTAACCGCTCTTGATACGTTAAATAGGTATCCACAATCCATCCTGAAACAAAGCGGTTCGTCTTGGGGTCACGATAGGTGCGCAAATCTGTGGTTAACGGAGAAATCGCGCGATCTTTCAGTAAATTAATCACCTGCATCGCAATTTTAGGCGAGTGACGCTTTTCGTCCAAACCAGATGCCTTAATGATCTGCTTAATCAGCCTTAGCTGGTCATCCGGATCTAGTACCGTGAAGTTGGGTTGCAACCCCACGGCCTCTGCATGACGACGAATAATTCTTAAACCAATAGAGTGAAACGTCCCCAACCACATTGCCTGAGCGCCTGCAACAAACTGCAAAACGCGATCGCGCATCTCGCTGGCAGCCTTGTTGGTAAACGTTACTGCCAAAATCTCATGAGGCGCTGCCCGATAGGTTTGGATAATATGACCTACTCTGGATGTTAAAACCTTGGTTTTTCCTGTCCCTGCGCCCGCCAAAATCAACAACGGCCCATCAAAATAGTCTACAGCCTCCCGCTGCTTGGGATTCAGTAAATCAAGATTAAGAGAATGTTCAGTGCGGTTCATAGCCCACAGTTTACGAGATTTTAATCCAAAAAACTACTCTGAAGTCGCCATGAACACGAATCTTTATATTTTCAAGACAATTGGGAGATCCGCGCCAATTACATTGGTAACTTCCTTTGATATTTTTAGATAACATTATTCAAGTTTTTTTTATATCTTGACAAAGCTTGTGATATATACAAGATGGCCTTGGGCATTGAGTATCTCCTTTCGTATATGTTTCAAGTTTATCCCAAGGCTACAGTTTCAGGCTACTCCCATATTACCTTTTGATTATGCACTTTCAACGTCAGTTTGCCCGTCAACACATCTTCGGCTTTTTGCCAAAACATTTGGTGTCTCCACCCTGCTTGGTCAACAGGAAAACGCCTATATTCAGGCTCGGCGACTAACCATTGAACTAAATCTTCTTTTTCTGTAATCAACTTAGGATTCACCCCCAAATCATCTGCGACTACCTTTAACAGTAACTTTAACACTTCTAATAGATTCTGCTGTGATTTGGATAACGATTGGATCGAATCTACCTTAGGAAGCTCATGATCCGGAATGTTGTTCACTCGCTGTACTATTCCAAACACCTCTTCGGAGACCAATTGATCATCTTTGGGAAAATGTGGAACTTTTAACACTTGGTCTAAAGTCGCAACTTTTCGATCAACAATTTCTAAGATTACGTCATCTTTTAGAATCCACGAACGCGGGGTATCCGTTTTTTGAGCCGTATCCTCTCTCCAAGCAGTAAGCTGTTTTAATAGCTCTAGCGCTCTGGAAGTTGGATGCCGCAAGCTAAACTTTCGCCATACGTCCGCTGGATTTGGCACTAAGTAGGATGCCGTTTCAAGAGGTTTGACCTCCTCTTTCATCCAAGAAAGTCGTTCGTTGTTTTGTAATTTTTGCACCAAGCACTCGTATAAGGGGCGAAGATACAAAACGTCATTAATCGCATATGACTTTTGCTGTTCTGTTAAGGGGCGATGCGTCCAGTTGGTGTGTCGCAAGGATTTATCCATTGAAACCTTCAACAGCCTGTATACCAACGATTCAAACCCCGCGGACTCTCCATACCCCGCTAACATTGCTGCAACCTGTGTATCAAACACAGGGGCTGCAACACTACCCCCCATTAAATGACAAAAGATTTCAAGATCTTGACGTCCAGAATGAAACACCTTCAAGATATTTGGATGTGTTAGAATGCTAAAAAACGGGGTTATGTCGTTAATTTTGATGGTGTCAATTAAGAAGATATGCTCTTTTGTTGCAACCTGAATCAAACACAATTGAGGAAAATAGGTGTCTTCTCTGCGAAACTCTGTATCCACAGCCAAATACGTCATTTCAGCTGACATTACTTGAATGGCAACTGATAAGCCTGCCTCTGAATCAACATAGATTATTTCCATCAGTTCTCACGCCGCCATTCTTGCCCATTTGGGGTATCTTTAATGATAATGCCTTTAGCCTTTAACAGATCTCTAATGGCATCAGCTGCTTTAAAGTCTTTTGCTGTTTTGGCAGACTGCCGCCGATCAAGATATTCCAAAATTTCAGACTCTGAAATTGCATCACTTGATAACGCACCTCTGAACCACTTATGCGCAGAAATACCCAAAAACCCCATAAATCTTGCGGTGTGCAGCAAGTTTAATTGCAACGACAGTTTATCCTCTGCCATTGTTGATGTGTTAATCGCATGCACAAGCCCATGAATTCTTGCAAAGGCGGCGGGGGTGTTAAGGTCATCTTGCACTGCTTCAAGCACTTCTTGATCAATGTGTTTAACATCTAGTGGTGCATCCCATGCTTCATTGGGCAACGCTGCTATAGCCGTATAAATACGATTCAACGCTGCCAAGGATGATTGCACCAACTCTGGTGTCCAATCTAACGGCTGACGATAGTGGCTGGTTAACAACCCCCAACGCACAACCTGTCCTTGCACGGCATGCATCAAATCTTGAATAATGATAACATTTCCCAATGACTTAGACATTTTTTGTCCATTCACGCTTAAATGTCCGTTGTGCATCCACACATTCGCCATCACGGCATCATGACAAGCTTCACTTTGGGCTATTTCATTTTCATGATGAGGAAACACCAAATCAATACCTCCCCCATGTATATCAAACGTTTGACCTAAGTGTTTTGAACTCATAGCAGAACATTCAATATGCCAACCAGGGCGTCCATGTCCGAAGGGGCTATCCCATCCAGGAGTGGGAGATACAGAGGGTTTCCATAACACAAAGTCTTCAGGGTTCTCTTTGTATGGAGCAACATCCACACGAGCGCCCGCGACTAGCTCGTCTTGGTTTTTACGCGACAACTGACCATAGCCTGCAAACCTATGCACTCGATAAAGAACATGCCCCTCTTTTTCATAAGCAAACCCTTTATCGATTAATATCTGAATCATAGCGATAATTTCAGGAATATGCCCAGTCACTCTAGGCTCTACGGTCGGTGAAAGTGCACCTAAATAAGCACATGTTTCATGAAAATAGCGCGTAGTTTCAGTTGTAATATCCTGAATAGAGCGAGAGGTGTCCAACGCTCGCTGGTTAATCTTATCATCCACATCTGTAATGTTCCTAACGTAGGTTACCTTAGGATACTCAGTTTGCAACAGCCGAAACAATAAATCAAACACCACCACGGGACGTCCATTCCCAATGTGAGGGGGCGCATATACAGTCGGCCCACACACGTACATCTGAACATGTGTAGGGTCAATAGGTAAAAATGCTGTTTTGGTGCGCGTGCGCGTATTATATAGATGAATTGTCATACGTAAACTAGCTTTCTGTTGTTAATCGATTGCGCACCACATCATAGTCCATCAATAGCAAGAACTGTTTCATTTCGGGCCCATGAGGACGCCCCGTTAAGGCTAATCTTAAAGGCATAAATAGATCCTTACCTTTACGGCCAGTTTCTTCCTTCAATGCATTGGTCCAGGATGCCCAGGCTGTTTCATCCCACGGCTGTTGAGGTAACAACTCAAGCGCCTTAGCAATAAACTCTTTATCTTCAATAATTGCATCAATCGATCCATGGCATGCAGACCACCAATACGTCAATTCGGATAGATGGTCCACGTTACTACCAACGACACTCCAAAACGATTCTGTCACGTCTGGCAGAATCGCTTGAAGCCTTGATGAAATTTGGTCATACGGCAATGAGTGCAGATACTTTGCATTCATTTTGTGCAGGTCTTCTACTGAGAACTTTGGCGCAGAACGACTGAACTTTGAAAAGTCCAATTCTGCTGCCAATTCTTGCAACGTATGTCGAGGCTCCATAGGATCAGATGTTCCAAGCTTTGCTAATAACGAGTGAATCGCCATTGGCTCGACCCCATCTTCTCGCAGTGATCCAATAGACAAACTGCCTGTACGCTTTGAAAACCCCTCACCAGAAGCATCTACAATTAATGTGAAATGTGCATATTCCATGTGATCACGCTTTATACCCGGAAACCCTTTTAAGGCCTGTAACAGCTGTATTTGCGCAGCTGTGTTTGTAACGTGGTCTTCACCACGAATAATGTGTGTCACACCATAATCCATATCATCCACAACAGATGGCAGCGTATATAACGGAACCCCGTCTGCACGAATCAGAACTGGGTCTGATGCAAACAAGCCGCTAAAACTGACTTTACCTCGGATCATGTCATCCCAGCTGGTTTCGTCTTCAACCAGCTTAAATCGCCAGTGTGGCTTGCGCCCCTCAGATTCAAACTTTGCTTTTTCATCCGCAGTTAGCGTCAGCGCTTGACGGTTATAAATAGGAGGTTTGCCCTGAGACAGCTGACGCTTTCTTAGAAAATCAAGCTCTTCTTGGGTTTCATAGCACGGATATAGCCTACCAATAGACTTTAGGTATTCTGCTGCTTGAGCATACCGATCAAACCGATGAGACTGATTAAACGTTACAGCATAGTTTAGTCCAAGCCATTTTAAGTCTTCTTTAATTGCATTTTCAAACCGAACCTCGGAGCGCTCCAAATCGGTATCATCAATCCGCAACATAAAGCTGCCTTGATTTTTGACTGCAAACAAATAGTTTAACAATGCTGCTCTTAAGTTTCCAACGTGAATAAAGCCCGTTGGACTGGGCGCAAAACGAACGATGACTGACATAGCTATCCTATTCTACCATTTAAACTGATGGCAGATTAATCTCTTATGTATAAATTGACAAGAATAAATATTGTATTTGTTACAAACTAAACCGCGAACACTCCTCGGGGCAAGCTCCGTATCTGGGTCGATGCCGTGGAATACTAATATTGAATCCGGGCACATCAAACCAAGTTTGAAACCTAAAGATTCCGATCATCCCCCCCCAAGAAATCACGATAAAAGACACAAGCTAAAAAATAATTTTATACCTCAATCCATTTGAAATTTCAGAAAAGCCAACTATCTTTCCATATAAAGTGGGGGGTATCTAGACGATTACACTAAATGTTTGCTTCGTAGTTTCCTGCGGCAAAATCCCAATTCACCAAATTAGATAAAAACTCACCTATATAGTCTACCCTACGGTTTTGGTAGTCTAGGTAATATGCATGTTCCCAAACATCGCATGTTAGTAACGCAACAGCTCCATGCACCATTGGAAGGTCGGCATTGCCCGTTTTCATGATGCTAAGTGCACCATCCTTTAAAACCAGCCAAGCCCATCCACTTCCAAATTGAGTGGCTCCCGCGTCTTTAAATGCAGCTGTGAATGCATCAAAATCGCCCCAGGTCTCGTTGATTTTCTTTAGCAACGCACCAGAGGGTTTTCCACCGCCGTTTGGTTTCATGCTGTTCCAGTAAAAGGTATGATTCCACACCTGTGCCGCATTATTAAAGAGGGCTGCTTTTTCTGGTTTTACATGAGAATCAGTAATAATTTTTTCTAACGTAGCTGTTGCAAAGTCTGTGCCTTCAACAAGCTTGTTCAGATTGTTCAGGTATCCCATATGGTGTTTATCATAGTGAAAATTAAGTGTGTTTTCACCAATAAACGGGGCTAATGCATCTTTCGCATAGGGTAGGGGGGCAAGTTGTAACATAGTTGTCTCCTTTAAAAATTATGTAGTGCTTTTGAGATATCTTCGGATACTTTTTTAGCATCGCCGAACAACATCATGGTATTAGGGCGGAAAAACAGTTCGTTTTCTACGCCTGCATATCCCGATGCCATTGATCGTTTGACGAACAATACTGTACGGGCCTTTTCAACCTCTAGGATCGGCATTCCAAAAATAGGGCTTGTTGGGTCTGTTTTTGCTGCAGGGTTTGTAACGTCGTTGGCGCCGATTACAAAGGCTACATCACAAGTAGAAAAGTCGTTATTGATATCTTCTAGTTCAAACACATCTTCATAAGAAACGTTTGCCTCAGCTAGCAATACATTCATATGTCCGGGCATGCGTCCTGCAACAGGGTGGATGGCGTAACGAACATTTGCGCCCATTTTCTTTAAATAGTCGCCCACTTCCTTTAAGGCATGCTGCGCTTGCGCAACAGCCATCCCGTACCCAGGAACAATGATTACATTGGTTGCTTGTGCCATAATAAAGGCTGCGTCTTCAGCGCTTCCTGCTTTAACCGGGCGATCTTCAATGGCTTTTGTGCTGTTGGATGCTCCGCCTTCTGTCCCAAAACCACCTAGAATTACATTGAAAAATGAGCGATTCATGCCTTTGCACATGATATAGCTTAAGATTGCCCCCGATGATCCGACCAAGGCTCCTGTGATAATTAACAGGTTGTTGTGTAGGGTAAATCCGATGCCTGCTGCGGCCCATCCGGAATACGAGTTCAGCATCGACACAATAACGGGCATGTCGGCACCACCAATGGGCAGAATTAACATTAAGCCCAGGACAAACGATAGCAGAACAATCATCCAGAAAATCATGTGAGATTCTGTGAAGATAAAAATAAGGGCCAATAAAAAGATTGCCCCACCAAGTCCGGCGTTTAATAGATGTTGCCCAGCAAATGACAGGGGCTTCCCTTTAATGATACCCTGTAATTTTCCAAACGCAACGATGGATCCTGTAAAGGTGATTGCGCCAATAATCGTCCCTAAAACCATTTCAACTAAGCTCGAGCGATAAATACTTCCAATTGTTCCAATATGGTAAGATTCCGGTGCTTGGTATGCGGCATAAGCTACGAACACTGCGGCTAGTCCAACTAGGCTGTGGAAGGCTGCCACAAGTTGAGGTAGGGCGGTCATCTGAATGGTTCGCGCAATAAACGTTCCGATTGCGCCACCTACAACGATACCGCCGATAATAAACCCGTAAGAGTTAATGCTGCTTCCAAGAAGGGTGGTTCCAATGGCAATGGCCATACCGATGATCCCCAAAAGATTGCCTCGTTTAGCAGTCTTGGCTGACGACAACCCTTGTAACGACATGATAAAGCATACCGAGGCAATCAAGTATAAAAAGGCTTCAGAATTTGCACACATTTATTTTGTCTCCTTTTTCTTGCCATCAAACATTTCTAGCATTCGGCGTGTTACCACGAATCCCCCAAAAATGTTAATAGAGGCCAACACAATCGCAATAAATCCAGCGATTTTTGCAGTATCGTTTAAGTCTTGTCCTGCGGCAATTAGGGCGCCAAGAATAATGACGCTTGAAATGGCGTTGGTGACAGACATTAAAGGAGAGTGTAGTGCGGGCGTTACTTTCCACACCACATAGTACCCAACGAATATCGCCAACACAAAGGCGGTGATTCCCATAATGAAAGGACTAACCCCCTCTACATAGGTTGATTCGTTGGCTGTTTGTCCAAGAGCATTTGCAATTTCTGCAGCCTTAGTTCCGGCATCTTGTAATGTCTCTGCTAAGTCTTTTAAGCGTTCTTTTAATATATCGTTCATCATAATCCTATTGATCTTTAAATAGCGGATGCACCACATTTCCGTTAAAGGTCAATGTGCTGTTTTGAATGATTTCATCTTCAAAATTTAAGTGTATCGCTTTGTTATTAACGATGAGTCCTGCAAAATTTAAAACGTTCTTTGCAAACAAAGAGGATGCGTCTTTTGCAATGCGGCTGGGTAGGTTTAGATGACCCACGATCTTAACCCCATCAACAATCGTGATTTCGCCGGGGATGCTGCGTTCACAGTTACCACCATTTTCAACAGCCATGTCCACAATTACAGATCCGGCCTTCATTCTTTTTAGCATTTCGGCCGTGATTAATTTTGGGGCTGGTTTTCCGGGGATAAGCGCTGTCGTAATGACAATGTCACTTTTTTCCAAAGCTTCGGCGATTCGTGCCGCTTGTCGTTGCTGATAGTCTGCGCTCATTTCGCGCGCATAGCCCGAAGTTGTGTCGCCCTTTTCAGCGGACTCAACCTCAATAAACTTTCCGCCTAAGCTTTCTACTTGTTCACGAGCAGCGGCACGAACATCAAACGCAGACACAACCGCCCCCATGCGCTTTGCTGTGGCAATTGCTTGTAAGCCTGCTACGCCAGCCCCTAAAATGAGTACTTTTGCTGGGGCAACGGTTCCTGCTGCCGTCATCATCATTGGAAAGCCGCGATCATATTCATAGGCAGCCTCAATTACGGCGCGATATCCAGCTAAGTTGCTTTGTGATGATAATATGTCCATGCTTTGTGCGCGAGTGATTCTGGGGATCATTTCAAGGGCAATTGCCGTAACGCCATAATCACGATAGGCCTTGACTTGCTCTGGCACGTTCAATACATTCATATGTGCGCAAACAATAGCACCTTTTTTCATGTATTGCAGCTCGTTATGTTTGCTCTCTGTGGGTAAAAATGGACGTTGAATTTTTAGGATCAGATCTGCATCCTCAAACGTAGCAGCTGCATCTTTTCCGATCTTTGCGCCGGCTTCTTGATATTCTTTGTCAGAGATATGGATGCTTTCTCCGGCACCTTTTTCAACGGTTATAGTCGCACCCATTCCAATAAACTTTTTGATTGTTTCTGGAGTGGCGGCGACTCGATTTTCAAATGGTCGTCGTTCTTTAGAAATGGCAATTTTCATCGCGATTTAACACCTATATAAATTAGGGGTATTTTAACATAGGGATTTTATTTGTCCAACATAGTTATTTACTTCTTTTGGAGATCTGTTAAGCTGGCCCTAGACTGTAAGGAAGGGTGCATAAATATG
The DNA here is from genome assembly GCA_964564365.1 of uncultured Alphaproteobacteria bacterium. GTDB lineage: Bacteria > Pseudomonadota > Alphaproteobacteria > UBA6184 > UBA6184 > Bodonicaedibacter. Next base: position 2,838 of record CAZMBF010000009.1, on the reverse strand, counting down.
AAAATATGCCGACTTAAATGGGCGATCCTGGCCATATCTGTCTTGCTGTTGGAGTCGATCCCTTCTTGTGGAGAAGCTATTACAGCAGATGCTATTGATAGTTTTAAAATCTCGAACTTTGATCCGCAGGTTGTTCGTAAAATTTCCTATCGAGATTTGAAGGCCCTCTCTAAAGCTCCCCTTATGCCTCCAAAGCTTATGGATGTGGTTCCGCTAGCAGCTCAAAACAACGCTAAAAAGCCCGGGGGCGTGCTGCCCGTTTCGATAGACCCAAAAACGAAGGAGGTTATTGTTTTGCTGGGGTATGAGAGGGGGAATGTTTCTGGTTTTGGGGATTTTGGAGGATCTTCTGATGCAACAGATATTTCAAGAGAGCATACTGCGGTGAGAGAGTTTAACGAAGAAACCTGCTTAGCGTTTTGGAGCGATGTTTCTAAAGAAAAGTTGAATCCATCAGTGCTTAGTGGTTCGGCGCTTGAGAAAGCAGCAAAAAAACCAGTGACTGAAAACGTATACTCTTTGTTTTATGCTGCAAAAAACAAGTACTATATCTGCCTGGTTCCGGTTTCCTATCAGTCTGTTTCGCAAATACAGGCCAAAGTGAAACTTGTAAGAAGCAAAGTGAGCGATTCGCCCTTTTTTGAGAAGACAGATTTTGTTTGGATTCCTTTGAAAACATTGATTGATTGGGTTGAGCAGAATATTGAAAATCCAAAGATTCTTGGCAGGCCTGGCAAAAACATCTCGTGGAGATTCTTTGGGGGGCGCGTTTCGGACTTTACTGGCTTGCAACAGGGGCATAAAGGATTGCAGGGGATTTATAATAAAACCATGGAGTATTTAAAGAAAATTCTTGAGCTGAACAAAAATTAATCACTAATGCGTATTATTTTGATGCACATGCTCTTTTCTGCTGTTATTGTCGGTGTGCAAATAGATTTTTTAAGTAAATTTATAATCTTTGTGTTGAAAAAACTTTAAAAATCCTTTAAAAGAGAAGAGATCACACTTGCGGGCGTGGTGAAATTGGTAGACACACTAGATTTAGGTTCTAGCGGCGAAAGCTGTGGGGGTTCAAGTCCCTCCGCCCGCACCAATATGCAAGGTAGTAATCTGTAGCGTCAATAACATACTGAAATAAAAGCAGGTAAACACATGAAATTAAGCACAGTAAAGTCAGAAGGTTTAAGCAAAGAGTTTAAAGTTGTAATTCCAGCAAGCGAAGTTAAGCCCGTGTACGAGGCAAGGTTGTCAGCCTATGCTAAAGGGTTTTCTATGCCAGGCTTTAGAAAAGGTAAGGTGCCAGCTCAGCATGTGAAAGCACGCTATGGCTATCGCGCATTCCAAGAGGCGGCAGAGTCGTTAATTGATAAGACTCAGCGTCAAGCCTTAGAGCAAGAGAAGATTAAAGCGATCACAACCCCTAAGATTTCAGTTTCAAAGTTAGAAGATGAAACAAAAGACATCGAATACTCGTTGGTTGTGGATGTTATGCCAGACCTACCAAAGCTTGATTTAAAAGGGTTTAAATCAGAAAAGATGGTGGTTGAAGTTTCTGACAAGGAGGTCCAAGAGTTAATTGAGAGCCAATTTAAAGATTTTCCAATGTACAAAGAGGCTGACGCTAAGACAAAGGCCGCGTTGGGAAGCGCTGTGCGCGTAGATGTAGTCTTTAAGGTTGATGGAAAATCTCAAAAGCCCACAAAAGGTGCTCGTATTGAATTGGTTGAAGCGCAAAAAGATGACAAGATTGTCTCTGCCCTGATTGGCGCTGTTGCGGGTGAGGAAAAGGTGATTGCGCTTGATTCTGTTGAAGAAAAAGGCAAACAAAAAGCTGTAGAATGCATCGTTTCTGTTTTGGCAGTTCTTGCGAAAACAGCAGTTAAATTTGATGATGATTTTGCTAAAGAGCTTGGGTTTAATGATTATGCTGCTTTAAAGGAACAAACTGTAAAAAGTATGAAAACTGGAGCAGAAGCAAAATCCAGAGCATGTTTAAAGCGCGAATTGTTAGACTATATCGATTTACAGGCAACATTTGAAGTGCCATCAGGCATGGTTGAAGCCGAGTTAGAATCTATACTTCGTCAAGTAAAGTCAGAATTGACTGAGACGGAAAAGAAAGAAACAAATGACGAGAAGTTGCGCGAAGAATATTTAGATATCGCGAATCGTCGTGTAAGATTGGGCTTGTTGTTGTCTGAGATCGGGACTGAAAAGGACATTAAGATTTCTAACCAAGAGTTAAGCCAAGAAGTTTACAGAATTGCAGCTCAAACACGTACAGAAGTTAAAACACTTGTGGACTACATAAAGAAAAACCCGGCGGCGCTAAATAGTATTCAAGCCCCTTTGTTTGAAGAAAAGGTTGTTGATACGTTGCTCTCTGAAATGAAGTTAACAGAGAAAAAGGTTTCTTTGGTTGATTTAGATAAGCATTATGATAGCGTTTTGTCATCAGACATGCCCGAAAAAGCAGAGGGCAAGGCTGAAGAAAAAAAGTCTTCAAAGGCTAAGGGTAAAGAAAAGGCGTAATTTCGTCTTTAGATAAAGGGTGTTTCAGATGAACAATAAAATAATAAGTCAACTTGTGCCAATGGTAATCGAGCAAACCTCTCGTGGGGAGCGCTCATTCGATATTTACTCTCGCTTATTAAAAGAACGCATTGTGTTCTGTGTGGGTGAGGTTGAAGATCACATGGCCAACTTAATTTGTGCTCAGTTGTTGTTTTTGGAATCTGAAAATCCTAAAAAAGACATTTTCTTATATATTAATTCTCCTGGCGGTGCTGTAACCGCTGGGTTATCTATCTTAGACACCATGCGCTATATTCGTCC
>CAZMBF010000008.1:1061-13817 GCA_964564365.1 uncultured Alphaproteobacteria bacterium | reverse complement strand
TAGATTACTTCATCTAACGCTCTTCTTAAAGCTGGTCCATACCATTAGTTACGTTAATACAAGAGGACCCCAGTATTATTCTTCTACCTTATCGTTTCATCTTTATCTGAAGTTGGACACCATAAGTGATTCATTTGAGATGCTAGCCACGAATAAGACGATGCCGTTTGCAAAGGAAAGGTTTCAATTAGCTGCATAAAAGCATGAATCACACCCGGAACATTACGTTCACACACATTAACACCCTTGCTTTTAAGGTTGTTGGCATATACCAGCCCATCATCCCGAACAGGGTCACAATCAGCAGTTAATATAATCGCAGGCGGTAGTTTTTCATAGTGTTTGTAAAATAACGGAGATACACGCCAATCCTTCAAGTTTTGTTGTTTGGCATAGTTCGCGGCATAATAATCTAATGCTGACTTTGTGAGAAAGAACCCAGTCCCATAAAGCTTCACAGATTCGTGATTAAACGTTAAGTCTAAACTTGGATATATCAACACCTGGAACTTAGGCAAAACAGAATTTGCTTCGGCCAATGTTGACGTCAGCGATGCACTTAGGGTGCCTCCGGCGCTATCTCCCCCTACTGCGATTTGGTTAGGCCTAGCCCCCAACGACGCAGCATGTTGCTGGCACCAAACATAAACAACCTGGGCATCTTCAAGCGCTGCAGGATAAGGATGTTCTGGTGCAAGACGATAGTCCACAGACACAACAATACAATTTGCTTCTTTTGCGATTCTGCGACACACCGCATCATGGGTATTAAAACTGCCACGTGACCACCCACCCCCGTGAAAATAGATAAGTAGCGGCAATTGTTTTAAGCTAGGCCAATATATGCGAACTGGAACCCCAGAACCCCTAGATAGAAAGGGGACAACTCTATCTTCAGTACGCGCCATGGAAACGGGCACGCCCCCTTGATATCTGGACAGTTTTTCATAACTGTCTCGGGCAGTTTCAACAGACACCTGTTCCACAGAAGGCGTTTTCAGCAGCTCTAACTGATTTAGAAATGCCGCCGCCTGTGGAACAAGCTTTGAAAAAACATCAGTCTTAGTTTTAAACAATCTAGCCCTTATTTCTTAACTTTTGTAGAATTAGGAGCTTTAGCGACTGGCGCTGCCTCTTTTATAGACTTCTGAGCCTTTTCACGCTTCTCACTAACTGATTTATTTAAAGGAGCATATTCTTCAAGTAATACTTGATGCGTTGGATGTGCAAAGTAAGTTCCCGCCTCATGAACAATTTTCATTAAACTGAACATTACTTGCTCACGCACACGCATATGCTCTGGCCATTGATTTGTTTTTGTAAAGAACATTAAAAACAGTCTGAATCCATGTTGATCTAAACTATCTATCCTTACAACCAAGATAGCTTTATTAGGATCTGTTTCAATATCTGGGCTACTTTCCAACCAATTACGGAACTTTGAAACTATCTGTTCAAGTTGGTCTTGAGTTGAGGTGTGAGCCAACACAAATTTCTCATTAATTTCCCAATTTGTAACCCTTGAAAAGTTAGTAATAGCCCCTCCAACAAACGCATCGTTTGGCAAAACTGTTAATGATTTATCAAAACCACGAACGCTGGTGGTACGAATCCCGATGCTCTCGACAAATCCTTGTAACTCGCCCATCTTAATCCAATCACCTTCATTAAACTTACCTTCTAAGACAACTGTTAAAGACCCAATTAGCCCTTGAATAGAGTCCTTTGCTGCAAATGCTACGGCAGAGGTTAAAACGGTTAACCCCCCCAAAACAGGGCCAATATTGATATCAAAGTTTCCAAGAACTGTTACCACACCTAAAATGGCAACAATCATTTTGGCAGCGTTTGCTAAAAGCTCTTTAGACGTTTTGTTGACTTCATCCCCAAGTATTTTGGATAATATGCGGAAAACAGCGGCGCCCACAAAATAGTATAACGTCATAAAGAACGATATATCTAGGGCAACCTTGACACTCTTTAAAAGATATGGTTCTAGCATCTTTGGAAAATCCCCGAAATGATGCACCGCATAAACAGCCAGAGCTATAAACACTAAGTTAATGGGAAAGTGTATTTTATGTATAATCAAATTAGTTTGCGCTTTTGATTCGGACGAACTCTCCTCATGTCTCAACACCCCTTTTAGCAAGGACACCACTATATTACCGACGATTATTCCCATGATCAGAATACACACGCCAACAATATAATGAAAATAAGCGTTATAAAACTCTTTACCCAATAAATTTTCTAACATTTCACACTCTTTGTTTATTATTAATTGTTTTAGTATATGCTCAAATTACTAATAATAGATTAATCGTGATTATGGATAATCACAAGCGGCTTAATCCCCCTTACTCTGCTTATATATCTGCGAATTAGCAATCTAACTTCTTCTTCCATCTGATGCATAGACACCTTTGGATCTTTTTTCTGAACTCCATCAAAGATTTTCTCGGCTAATACTTGTTCAAAACTATCAGTTTCTTGCCCTACCTCTACCACACCTCGAGATGACACTTGAACATCTGCGATTTTTTTAGTTTTGGCTTCCCATGTTAATGAGACCACAACAACTCCATTGATAGACAACTTGCGACGATCACGAATAATACTGCCATCCATATCGATCATATCATGTCCATCATAGGCTAAATATCCGGAATGAACGCGATCAACAATTTGTGGCTCATGAGGCCCCAACACAACAAAAGAACCATTTTGAGGGGTAATCACCTTTGACACACCGCACTCCTCTTTTGCAAATCGACCATGTTCAATAATATGTTGATACTCTCCATGCACAGGAACCGCAATCTTGGGACGAATCCATTCATACATCTTTCTTAAATCATCCCGACAGGGGTGACCAGACACATGCACCAAACTTTCGCGATGGTTTAAAATGGTAATGCCATTACGAACTAAATCATTTCTAACAGAGGTAATCTTAGCTTCATTCCCTGGTATTTTACGTGAAGAAAAAATAACAGAGTCGCCCTTATCTAAACGAATATTGGGGTGACTGCCCGTTGCGATACGCTTTAGCGCTGCCTTTGGCTCACCCTGGCTTCCCGTACACACATACAGCACCTGATCACGAGGGAGCTCAGCCGCCTTTTCAAGGCTAATTCTGTGGGGAATATTACTAAAGTACTTTGTTTCCATAGCCGCATCAATCATGGCGTCCATAGACCTTCCTACAAATGTCACAAAGCGACCAGACTCTTTCGCGGCAACCACACATGAATCAAGGCGAGCAACATTAGACGCAAAACATGTGATAACCACACGGTTTTTCTGTTGCTTTACAAGCTCCACCAACGCTTCGCGCACATCTTGCTCTGACCCAGCATTTCCTTCTTCAAAGACGTTGGTTGAGTCACACACCATCGCCAAGACACCCTGATCACCAATCTTTTTTAAGGCAGGTACATCCATCTCTTTACCCACCATTGGATATGGGTCAATCTTCCAGTCTCCTGTATGGAAAACACGCCCTAAAGGAGTTTCAATTAACAACCCATTGGGTTCAGGAATTGAATGTGTTAAATGCACATACTGAACTTTAAAAACTCCCAATTCGATTTTTCCACCTAGTGGTACGGTATGGAGCTCTACCTGCCCCATCAAACCCGCTTCTGATAATTTGTTTTTTACGATTTCCATTGTGAACGGTGTTGCATATATTGGGCACCGCAACCTTGACCACAAGTAAGGGATGGCTCCGATATGATCTTCATGGGCATGGGTTAAAATTAACGCATGAAGGTTATCTTTGTTTTCTTCAATAAATTTTGGATCCGGTGTCACAACTTGAATGCCACACTCATCCTTAAAGGTGACCCCTAAATCAACCATAATCCACTGGTCATTATACCCATACAGATTCAGGTTCATACCTATCTCACCTGCCCCACCCAAGGGAATAAACACTAATCCCTCTTCTGGGTTCAGCTCATTTCTATCTTCGATTAACATTTAAAACTCCTATAAAAAAACATCCGCTGAATAAATCAGCTTGCGCTCTCCGTTCATGTCCAGAACCAAAGCACCATCACTGTTAATATCTTGCAACCGCCCCATGAGGGTTTCATGACGAGTTGCAACTTTAATTTCATGACCCATACCTTCTAGCAAAGTCATATATTTTTGCCGCACATCTGCAACACTAATCTCGTTAAAACGTGTCTCAAAGCTCGCAAAGTATTCTGAAAGCTCATCTAATAATATCTCTGGCTTGATTGTCACACCGACTTCATCTAAAACATTACCTGCTATATATGCAGTGTTCGTTAATTCAGGCGAATAGTTTAAGTTTAGCCCTATTCCAAATAGCAGCGTTTCATCGATCTTCTCTATTAAAACTCCACCTATTTTCTTGCGGTTTAATAAGATATCATTGGGCCACTTAATACGAAAAACCCCTTTAAGTCCAGTCAGCTTATTCAAAACTTCACACAATTGGACACAAACTAACATAGGAATCTTACAAAAATTATAATGGTTCACCATTACGTCCACCGCGAGCGTTGCGGTAAAGTTCCCATTACGGGCTATCCATTCGCGTCCAAACTTACCATACCCATCTGTTTGTGTGTGCGCCATAACAACAAACGGTCTTTGCGTTGTTTGTAACCGCACCTTAGCATCGGTCTGAGTACTAGGAATTAGCTTGTGAACTATTTTTTTCATTCATACCTATTAACATACTTTCTGCGCTTGGCATAACATAGTTTAAGTATACGGCCTGCACTATTGGCACATAACAGCCGATCAACTGAAACAACATTACTGGCAAAAACACCCAAAACAACCGAGCATTTATACTTACAGACGGCCCAATAACAGATTTTTCCGCAACATCAATGTACATTATTTTTACTATTTTTAAATAGTAAAATAGATTAACTACAGCACTCATGACCGCAAATATGGCCAAAGCCACCAACCCTTTATCTAAAACATGCTGCAAAATCAACAACTTTGGAAAAAAACCAATCAGTGGTGGCACCCCACCCATCGACAACAAACACACCGCCAAAACAAAGGTATGATTAGGTCGAATTTGCGACAACCCTGAAAGATCAGTCAAAGCAATGTCATAAGACGTATCCTCGCCAACTGCGCGTTTACCTTGCAACGACATTAAGCATACAAACGTCATCATCAGGGTTAGGCTATACACCAACATATATACAACTATACCGCTTAATCCATTGGAGCTAAGATGAATAAGCCCCATTAACATAAAACCCGCATGTCCAATAGCACTATACCCTAAGAATCGCTTTAAGTGCGTTTGTACAATGGGTAACACCGCACCAATAATCAGGGAAAATGCCGCAATAATGCTTAGGATCATATGTAGGTCTATATGTTTAGAAAAACCCACGACCAACCTTAACAACACAGCAACGGCACCCAACTTAGAAACGGTTGAGATCACACTGGTTGATGGTAGCGGAGCCCCCTGATACACGTCCGGAATCCATTGATGAAACGGAAACACCCCCACTTTAAACAGGAATGCTGCTAATATTAACATCGCACCTAATATGGCCGCATTTTGAAAACTATGTGAAAAAATACATGCCACATACAACGATCCAAAGGCCCCATACATATATGAACACCCAAACAAGAAAATGACTGATGCCAACGATCCCAAAATGAAATACTTTACGCCTGCTTCTGCTGACCTGGATGAATTGCGCTGCATTACAACCAAGGTATATGCTGATAACGCTTGAATTTCCATCCCCACATATAACAACATTAAATGGTTTGAAGAGACCATCACAAAAATGCCAACCACCATAAACACCATCATAACGCTGTGTTCATTGGGTTTTAGCGCATATCTATCCATAAAGGAATGGGTCGATAAAGTTTGAAACAATACCAGCCCAATCAACGAGACTTTAAGCATCTTAGTAAACAAGGATATTGTAAACGTTCCAGAATAATAGTCCCCGTCTACTCCATTCAAAATCATTAAGATACATATACCACAAAGGATTGCTGTACTATTTGAAAGCTGTCGACTCAAGACTTGGAATACATCTAACAATAAGATAACACATCCCCCAAAAAACAATACAAATTCAGGTAAAATTGGTTTGATTAATGCGATCATATTCATCCCCTTACCACATGTTTTATGGTGCCATCTAATACGGCTATGAACGGCTTTGGATAGATCCCCAGCCAAGCAACCATCAATATAAGGCTTGCAGAAATGCAAAACTCTTTGAAGGTGACATCTGGCAGATTCTTGATGTTTTCTGCAACTTGACCCAAGAAAACTCGCTTGTATAAAGTAAGCCCGTATAACGGCGCCAACACAATACCCATCACTGTTAAGATCCCCCAAAACGTTGAGGTCTTAAAGACTGCCATTGTAACCATGATCTCTCCCACAAAGCCGCTTGTTCCTGGAACGCTAATCAACCCTAAGACCAACACAAACGCCATTGTTGCAAGTTTAGGCGCCACATGAACAACACCGCCATACTGTTGAATATCCCGCGTATGGGTTCGACGATACAACATATCCACAACATAAAATAATCCGGCCGAAATAAACCCATGACTCACCATCTGTAGCACGGCACCTTTTAGACCAACCCCAGATTGACTATACACACCTAGTGTCACGTATCCCATATGTGCAATCGACGAATAGGCCACAAGCTTTTTCATGTCTGACTGCGCAAAGGCTAATAACGAGGCATAAACAATTGCCAGCACGTTAAGCCCCGCCACGATGGGGAAAAACGTCATCGATACTGTTGGAAATGCAATTAAGTGAAAGCGAATCATCGCATAACACCCCAGCTTTAATAAAACGCCAGCCAAAATCATTGATGCTGTTGCCGGCGCCTGAACGTGCGCATCGGGCAACCATGTGTGGACAGGCACCATTGGCACTTTGATTGCAAAACCCAAAAACATTGCCCACCATAATCCATACACCACGTTTTGTGAGAATGAATGCTCAATTCGTGATGTCCAGTCAAGGAGGTTAAAACTGTTTAAATAGGTTCCAATCACCAAAAACGCAACCAACATGACAATAGATCCAAAAAAGGTGAATAAGAAGAACTTGAATGTTGCATATATGCGATTTTCTCCCCCCCAAATGCCTATCAGCAAAAACATAGGAATTAAAACGGCTTCAAAAAAGACATAGAACATAATGACATTTAAAGAAATAAACACCCCTGTGATAAACGACTGCAAACATAGCAACGCCATGTAATACATTTTAGTACGTTGTTGAATACTGCTCCATCCCACTAATATCACCAATGGCATTAACAATGACACTAACAACAGCATTAATATTGAAACACCATCAACGCCCACGATGTACTCTATACCCATTCCACCGAATGCGGGTATATCGTGAACTAGCTGAAACGTTGATTTATCAGGATCAAAATCACACCAAACCACAGAAAATACCAGCAATGTACAGACAGATGTCCACAAAGCAACTGATCGTGTATTTTGTAGAACCTTAGCGGATGAGCCATTTATAAAAAACAATAGCCCAGCACCAACTAAGGGCAGAACCAACATTAATGTTAAAAAAGGAAAGCTAATCATCGAATTACCACCACCACATATCCCAATATCATTATTAGCCCTACAATCATCATCATTGCATAATCACCCACCTGCCCCGTTTGTATGCATCGAAGAAGATTGCTTGTACGATTGATAATGTGTGCCAGACCGTTGACAGCATATCGATCAATCAACCCGTTATCCACATGTCTATTCGTAAACTCACTGATAGCTCGGAGCGGCTTTATAATAGCCAAACGATACAGATCATTAATTCCAACACCACTTTGAATAAACCCGCACGCCTTTTTATAATGTTGAAGATATACACTTAAGGCCGTGCGATGAGCATGATAAACCCACACCGCCATCAAAACACCTACAGTAGCTATTAGTACCGGCAACTCCTTAATCAGGAATGAGATTGTATACTCTTGTGCAATAAATGCGTAAGCTTTGTTGATATAAGACGCATCTGTAAACAAGGCTTGAAGTGCAGCTCCTAAAAAGACAGCCCCTAAGGCTAATATCATCTTTGGAAACTGCATACATAGTGGGGCTTCATGAAGATGTGACATAACCCGCTCATCTGCCCGTGTGTGTCCATGAAACACCAATGAAATTAAGCGCCACGAGTAAAACGCTGTTAGGAACGCTGTTATAACTCCACTGATATAAGGTAGTACCGACCCCCCTGTTTCATGCTGAATGTATAAGGCTTCTAATATCCAATCTTTTGAATAATATCCCGCAAAGAACGGCAGACCGGCAAGAGCAAAGCTTCCTAACAAAAAAAATGTATACGTTAGTGGAATCTTACTGTACAAGCCCCCCATTTTGCGGATGTTTTGTTCACCCGACATTGCATGAATCACAGACCCCGCAGACAAAAACAGTAGCGCCTTAAAAAACGCGTGTGTGACCAAATGAAACAACGCCGATGAATACATAGACACCCCACAAGCCATGAACATGTATCCCAATTGACTGCATGTTGAATACGCGATAATACGCTTAATGTCTTTTTGAAACAATCCAACGACAGCAGCAAACAACGTCGTAAGCGCACCCAACGCCACAATAACTGTTTTGACTTCTGGAGCATATTCAAACAAAAAGGACAGCCGAATTAATAGAAATACCCCCGCAGCAACCATGGTTGCAGCGTGAATCAATGCAGATACAGGGGTTGGCCCCTCCATTGCATCCGGCAACCATACATGCAACCCAAACTGAGCAGACTTTGCCATGGCGCCTATCAAAAAACAGGCACAAATAAAGGTATATGCATTCACAGCAATATAATCAGCAATCCGGAAAATGGACGTATCATATTTAGGCAGTTGCGATAAAATCTCGGGAATAGAAACTGATCCAAACACTGCAAAGCACCCTACAATCCCCAGCACCATGCCCATATCACCAACTCGGTTGGTGATAAAGGCTTTCATAGAGGCGGCGTTTGCAGATTCTTTGTGATACCAAAACCCAATCAATAAATATGAACAAAGCCCTACACCTTCCCAGCCTAAAAACAGCTGAACTAAATCATCCGACATAATCAGGAATAACATAAAGAATGTAAACAAGCTAAGGTACGCCATAAAACGAACGATTGATTTGTCCGTTGCCATGTATCCTATAGAATAAATATGTACCATAAATGACACCACAGTCACCACAGCAGCCATTATGGCTGACAATGAATCGACATACAGCCCCCAGGTAATTGTATGGTGCGCATCCAACGGAATCCAACTCAGCATTTCACCGCGAACTGTTTGTTTTGCAATTACCACATCATAAGCTAAATCCAATGCAATTAAGGTGGAAACTCCCATACATATACATGTAATGATTTTCCCAAAGTCTTTCATACCTTGCTGATTAAAAAAGCTAATGCAGCCTGCGATGAAGCTGCCGATTAATGGAATCCATAATGCTGCTGCGGCCATTACCATCGATTTACCCCTTTAACTCGTTCGCATCTGACACAGATACCGTTGATCGTTTACGAAAGTAATAGACTAAAATCCCAAGCCCAACCGCAGATTCCGCCGCGGCAACCGTTAACAGAAACACAGTAAACACATGTCCATCTACTGATCCAGCCCCATAGGCATAGGCGATGAAATTGATGCTGACAGCTAAGAACATTAGCTCGATACACAAAAAGACTTTGATCAGGTTGTTCATGCTAATTAGAATGCCAACAACCCCGATCATAAACACAAGGGCGCTTAATATATTTAAGTGAAACACATCAATCATATGTTATATCCCTTCCCCTCGTTTTACCTTAACCATCTGCAACACATCTTTTGGATCTCGATTGATTTGATCCGTAGGATTCTGACGTTTCACAATTTTTGTAGACCTGTTCTGGAACGTTGCTATCACAGCAGACACCATCGCCACAAACAACAACACCGCGCACCCCTGAAAGATCAAGCCATACTGGGTATACATCAGCAACCCGATGGCTTTGATGTTGGAGGTCTTCGAAGATGGGCCTGAAGTATCAACAGAGGGTACATAGCTTAAGATTACAAGCTCTGCAGCGAATATAAGCCCTATACTTATGATCAAAAATCGATAAGGTTTTAAGGCAGTAAGCGCAACTTTAAAGTCGGTTTCTGTCAGTGTCATCACCACGAACAACGTTAGCACCGAAACCGCACCTACATACACAATGACGGTACTGAGCGCCACAAACTCTGCACCTAACAAAATATACAGCACTGATCCATTTAGGAATGTAAAGATTAATGAAAGCACGTTATACACGGGCTTTTGGAACAGAAGGACTCCCAAAGATCCTGCAAGGATCAGTACTGAAATGCCATACGTTAGGATAGTTTGAAACACCAAAATTACCTTATTATTATTGTTATTATCTATAGTAATCTTATGTATGGAAAGATTAATTAAGATTTAAATTCTTTTCCATATCATAATACATTTGTACTTTCTGGAGATCTTTTGTAACCCCCTCACCATTCGAATAGATTCTACCCAAGTGATTTGCGGCTTTTGCACTTTTTAAGGCTACCGCCATTTCGTAGTATTTACGGGCCATTTCATAGTCAACTGTTACTCCATATCCAAAATGATAGATTTCTCCAACAAAGTTTAGGCTTTCTGGGTCTGAGTTTTTAGATAGACCCTGTATAATTTCTTGTTGCATCCCTTTTCTCAAGAGATTCAATTGCCATTCCCATGTTGCCTTATTTGCAGCTGCACCTGGATATCCTCTGGATTCAGCTAACGCAAAATACTTAACCCCCTGGTCAAGATCTTGCACTGATCCTTCACCATTAACATACATACGACCCAAATGATTCGCGGCAGCAGCATGACCCATTGATGTTGCTTTATCAAAGAATTGCTTTGCTTTATTAAAATCAACCTTAACACCCCATCCAAAATAATATATCTCCCCCAATAAATTATAGGCATCTGACGTATTAACTTTCAGTAATTCACCCAATTCATTAGAATAGCTTTGATCTTTTTGGTGTTTTAATCTTGCATCGTACACAACGTTTCCAAACGCGGATGGTGTAAGCGCTAATACGCTTAATATTAGTATTGCTTTCATCTTTACTCCTTTAAAGTTCAACTTAATATGAGCGCACATTTCATTGGACTCAGATGTATTTCAAAACAAATGAACACATCTAAATAATTTATACTATATTAAGCTTATCGATATGGGGCATCTTTTTCAAGGTTTGCTGCGATAACAACCTCCCATTTATCACCATTCTCTAATAGCTTTTCTTTTGTATAAATCAACTCTTCCCGTGTTGTTACACTAAACTCAAAATTTGGCCCCTGCACAATCGCATCCACTGGGCATGCCTCTTGGCACAATCCGCAATAGATACACTTGGTCATGTCGATGTCATACCGTACGGCTCTGCGCGTTCCATCTGCGCGTTCATCGGATACAATCGTAATGGCCTGTGCTGGACAAATCGCCTCACACAGTTTACAGGCAATGCAGCGTTCTTCACCATCTGGGTACCTGCGCAAGGCATGTTCTCCCCTGAATCTTGAACTGATACGACCTTTTTCAAAGGGATAGTTAATGGTGACCTTAGCCCTTAAAAACATGTACTTAAGGGTCAGGAACATTCCCTTTACAATATCAATCAGTATCAGCCGTTTAATGATTCGCCACATATTATCCCGCATGCATCCATAACATAACAGCCCCCGTTCCAACGAACCAAAGCAATGATAGCGGCAGAAAGATCTTCCACCCAATATTCATCAATTGATCATAACGATAACGTGGCAGCGTTGTTCGCACCCACAAGAACAAAAACAATACCCATGTGATTTTGATGGCCATCCACACATAGCCTGGGATCCAATTAAAGATCGCCCAATCAGCGGGGGGCAACCATCCGCCAAGAAACAGAATGGATGTCATCGCACTCATAATAATCATGTTGCCATACTCTGCTAAAAAGAAGGCTCCGAAAGGCGTTGACGAGTATTCAACATTAAATCCCCCGGCAAGCTCACCTTCTGCCTCGGCCAAATCAAATGGCGTTCGGTTTGTTTCTGCAAGGGCCGATATAAAGAACAACACAAACATGGGGAAGTGAGGAACGATAAACCACAGCCCTTTTTGACCTAAAACGATATCGCTAAGGTTAAACGACTGAACCGTCAAAACCACAGACAACAGTATAATCCCCATTGAGACCTCGTAAGAGATCATCTGCGCTACGGCTCGCAGACTACCATACAATGCGTAGACAGAATTGCTGGACCACCCAGCCATGATAATGCCAAACACCCCCATCGAACTGATGGCTAACAAATACAAAAGCCCCAGGTTTATGTTTGCAAATACCAAGTCGTCTCCCCATGGGATAACTGCCCAACTTGCAAGGCTTAAGCCAAATGTTAAGATTGGCGCAGCAATGAAGATGGGGATATCTGCATTCTGAGGCAAAATAATCTCCTTATGGATCAGCTTTATTCCATCTGCAAACGGTTGAAATAAACCAAAAGGACCAATGACGTTTGCACCCCACCGCATTTGAGCCGCCGCCAAAACTTTACGCTCTGCCAATGTCAGATAAGCGATTGAAACAATCACACCAACCAAGAACACAACAACGCCAACACCTAGCTTAATAAGTGGAAAAGCAAATT
>CAZMBF010000008.1:0-1051 GCA_964564365.1 uncultured Alphaproteobacteria bacterium | reverse complement strand
TTTTCACCTGCTTTCTTTAAGACTTCTTCAGTACATTGCGCCATTGTTTTAGAGTACTTACTAATGATGTTGGTCATATAGACATTTGTGATGACAGGTTCTAACGCCTCTGGCTTAAGATCGCCACAATGCCCCATATTGGCATTCCAGGGTCGCTTGCTGAATCCATGATTCTCTGTAAATTCGCCGTTCTCTTTTTGCAAGTCTTTACGCACATCTTGAATCGATACATACGCTTTTGGATACCTCATGCGTTTTAATATCTCTGCAAGAATCTGCCAATCTTCACGCGCCTGCCCAGGAGGGTTAACCGCTTTATATGCACACTGTGAACGCCCTTCTGTATTAACATAGATAGCATCCTTTTCAGTATAGGCACATCCAGGAAGGATAACATCAGCTCTGGAAGCACCTTTATCACCGTGATGCCCAATATAAACCACGAAAGCTTTTTTGCTTAATTTTGTAGCAATCTCATCCACTCCCTGCAAAAAGACAACGTTAATTCGACCATCATGGGTTGCTGATACAATATCCATACAATTCAACCCATTTTCGCCAGGAACAAACCCAACATCCAAGCCACCCACACGATTTGCAGCCGTGTGCAATACATTAAATCCATTCCAACCATTATCTTGCACAAACTTATATGTTTCAGCAATCTGTGCACACGCATTCAATATCACCGGCCCCTGTGCTGATTTTAAGGCTGACTGTCCCACAATAATGGCGGGACGCTTTGCAGATTTTATGGCCTTGGCAATCTTGCCTTTTCCGGACATGATGTCTTGCAAAAGCATCACGTCGTTCCCCATATCCGTAACAGGATAGGTTAGGTCATGGTCAAACCCTATACGCAACACTTGCATTCCGTATTTGATAACCCCACGACGCAATCGAACATTTATTAATGGTACCTCCCATCGTGGGTTAGTACCAACCAACAGACAAACATCGGCAGTTTCAATGTCGTTTAAGCTGGTATTAAAGACATAAGACGACATGTTCGATGCATCGGCATAAGCCCCATCAGAACGACAATCCATAT
>CAZMBF010000007.1:0-14203 GCA_964564365.1 uncultured Alphaproteobacteria bacterium | reverse complement strand
CTTTCAACCCTGTTAACCGGCGGGATCGATCAACGATTTATCAATGAATCTCACCAGATAAGAAAAAAGTATGCAAAACTGGACGTCACTACGGGGGAATACATAAAGTTATATCAATTAATTATAAGCTACTTAAGTGGAGAAGCTCATAAAAAACACTGGTGGCGTTATAAGAAGTATCGTGATTTAAATCGATCTATCCGTAACCTTGTATTATTTGATTTAGCTATCGGAATCTCCCCTCGCGAGTTAGATACCACATTCCATGAATTAGGCACGGCACACATACAGACGCCCCTACTTACCGAAACAATCTCAGCCGAGGTTCAACAGGCAGTTGCCGAACTAACCATGCTAATAGAAAAGTCTTACCACACTTTAAATGAGTGCTATAAGGCTTTACAATCAGCATTAGACGCTCATGAGCCTGTTCCACTCACGGCAGATACACTCAAAGTAGAAGTGAACACCCCGACAGCACAAGCATCTCTATTTGAGGACGAGATAATTACAGATGATATAAAAGCTCTCTCCCATGAAAACAAGTCCGCATTTATGAAAATTTTATCTTGCACTCGAAAAAAAATCTATAAAGCTTCACAGCTTATTACTAGAGCAGATAATGACCCTCAGTCCTTGGAAAAGGTTTTAAATGAGATTCAAGAAGACATTGATAAACTTTCACACCTTACACCACTTATACCAACCATCAACGAGGATTCTAAAATTCAGAATGCAGCCCTGCACACCCTATTGAAAAAATCCACACAAGCTATTCAATTCAATCTAAACAATTTAGAAGAACTGAAAGAAAACCAGTCATACATCAAATAAAACGAGAATATCTTACAAAAAAGCTCGACACGTCTTTATGCTATTTTTATAAAATGTGTCAAAATATAGATGGATTTTTTATCTCAATTTAGCTTAAAACTAAACCAGGAGATTTGGAATTATAAAAATGATAGCTCAAAGAAGGTATTTTCATCTTGATAAAATGACACTTATATCTACGCACAATTTACCAGAACCTGCGTCAGACTTGTTAGAGAAAATAATCGGATACCAGTCAATATTGTACAAATTAATATCGATCACTTTAAAGCTTCCAGAAAAACGAATATCAAATTCGCTAAAAATGTTTTTAAATGAATCTAAAGATAAACTTCGTTTTTTTACAATGACATTTGAGGAAATCACAGCTCAAATCCCCATATCCTATTCGGGTAAAAACTTGAGCAAGACGCCAAATATTGCACTTCCATCTAAACTGCCAGAATTAGTTGTTCTAAAAGAAATACTTACTTCAACTAATAATCTTTACGACTTATATATTCAGCTTGAATCCAACCTTCAACAGTCTGCTTCTGAAGTTTTTTTTAAGGATCTTATACAAAAGTCTTTAATTTTTTATAAACAGAGTAACGTTGTACTAAATGGATATCTAAGAACGTTCATGGGACAACAATGATAGAACATAAGTTAACCCTCTATCTAAGCATAATAGACGGCATAATTCCTCAGAGACGAGCGGTTCATGATGCTATTGCATCTATCGACAAGAAGAAAGAAACTCTTTTTTTCATCGGTTTTTCTGAATTAGCTCAAAGTATTTTAAAAAAAGACATTCCGAAGAGCTATCATCAGAAATTCTTACAAGGAAGTCTTGATACAAATAAAGAAACTTTACATCTAATTTTTAACTCTTCGACAAAAGCAGTTGTTTTCAATAGTATTATTGACGATCCACATCAAAAAAATAGATTAAAACTAGTTCTACAGCTTTTGAATGCTGGCATTAACGTCTTTGTTACAGGATCAGTAAAGAACTTTTACTTGTGCAGCCAAGAGCTAAAAGAAACTTATAATGTACACATAAAAGAACCTTTAATTCCAAATTCATTTTTCAAGTATGTCTCTCGCGTTATTCTAGTGAATAATCTTGACGAGTCTTTTGACGTAGATAACGATGATTGCCCTATAAAAGCACTCATAAATACTTACAGTGGAAAAAACATTGGGGGAAAGTTGTCAAATATCGCGTTTATCCTTGCGACGCACATTAATCACCAAAGTAAGCATTTCTGTGATGATGAAAAAAAGGCATTATACTCGCATGCATCAATCAATGGTTTAGCAAAATATATCAAAGTATTTCAAAGTTCAATAAAGTATATAAAATCTATTTGGTTTGTATTAAAAAGCAATGCATTTGATGCTTTTTCTAGCACTATCCCTATTTTAGCTTCTTTCTTTTTAGCTCAATATATAGCAACCAACGAAAGCAACTATAATAGTCTATTGATCTTTTTCTGCACTGCTTCTTTTATACTTAACGCGCTCTTTTTCTCTTCTTTTTTTCCAGCATTTTTCAGTGTTGCTTATGCGTTCATTCTATCACTATATATGCCTGAATTTAATGATATAAATAATGTCTATTCGCAGATAGTGATTGCACTTTTCATGGGGTTGTTTTTGTTCTGTGTCATAATCCGAAATAACAAAATAATCTTGCAACAAAAAGATGAACTTTTTAACAAAGAAATTCGCCTAGAGTATCTTTACCTATATACAGAAGCCCTTGCAACTTCTCCTAATACAGAAGAAATTTTTAGAATTTCAGCACTATACTTTAACAATACTTTTAAATTAGATATCATATTAGTACTACAAGATCCCTGCACAACTACAACGAAACATATTATTACTCCTACATCAAATAGTATTCTTGAAAACACCGACGAAACGTTTACAATCAACCAACTTGCTGATCAGTACGAGCACCATGAGTTCATACCGTTGATCGCGGACTCTGTTGAGCTGGGCTGGATTGGAATGAAATCTGATAATCCAAATCATAGGTTAGATCCAGTCCTACTAAATTCGTCTATTCTACAACTTACTATTGCATTACAAAGATATCATTTGTCACAGTCTTACCAATCAGCTATATTAGCTAGCGAAAAAGAACAGCTGCGCTCTATTATTTTATCCAGCATTTCTCACGACTTGAAAACTCCACTTACAACTATTATTGGAAGCTGTACCGCACTTGAAGAGCTGGAAAATCTATCGACAAAACACAAAATGGTTCTAATTCATACAATTCATGAAGCGTCTGACCAGTTAAATCAATTTATTTCGAATATATTAGATAGCAGTCGCCTTGCAAGTGAAAACTTGTTGCAGCAAACATCTTTAGTCTATTTAGACGATGTAATAAATGTTATTTTACAAAGATCTAAGAAAACCCTTCGTTTGTTTGATGTGTCTGTAACTGTCACAAACTCTGAAGAGGCTGCTATTTATGGAGATTTCACTTTAATACAACAGGTTTTCTTTAATATCATTGAAAATGCGACAAAGTACGTCCCAATCGGAGGACAAATTGCAATCTTTGTGACCAATATTATGGATAAAGTCTTTGTTCGAATTTTTGATAACGGCCCCGGCATTGTTGAATCAAAGCGTAATCTTATTTTTGATAAGTTTTATCGTTTTCAACATTCGGATCAACAAAAAGCCGGTACTGGCTTAGGTCTGTCTATTTGCAAGCAAATTGTTGAAGCATATAAAGGGAAAATCTGGGCATCAGGTCGAGATGATGGCCAAAAGGGAGCTCAGTTCAATATTGAATTTCCTTGTGCAGCCCCCCAACGTCTTATTGATAGAAAACTAATTAAGGTTCGAAAATGAATCACGATCTAAAAGTTAAAATTTTAATTGTAGATGATGAACCTCAGATTCGAAAGATTCTTAGCATTAGCCTTGTTTCAGAAGGTTATGAGATTATCGAAGCCTATAATGGTCATGAGGCTATTCGTCTTACTGCAATTCGAAACCCCGGTATTATCATTCTAGATTTAGGTCTACCAGACATTGATGGCTTGGATGTTATCAAGGAAATAAGAGAGTTTTCAAAAAGTCCTATCATAGTCTTATCGGTTCGATCGGATGAGCGAGACAAAATTGCAGCCTTAGACCTTGGTGCAACCGATTATGTAACAAAGCCATTTAATATTAGGGAATTGATGGCTAGAATGCGTAGTGTTTTGCGAGATCGCATTCGCACTGATACTCCAAATACCATTCTTGAGGTGGGTGATCTTAAATTTGATTTATCTAAACGCGTTGTAACTTTAAAAGATAAGCGTTTAAGCTTGTCACCTAAGGAATACTATCTATTGTCATTCTTTATGAAAAACATTGGCAGTGTGATTACGCATGCTCAACTTTTGAAAGAAGTATGGGGACCTTCATACACCAAAGAACATCAGTATTTACGCGTATATATCGGATCATTGCGTCAAAAGATTGAAGCAGTACCCCATCACCCCCAATATTTATTAACCGAGTCAGGCGTTGGGTATCGAATGATTGACCCTTCCCAAGAATAATTCACCCCAAGATACCTCCCCATCCATCATCATCCTATAATTGTGGTGGGGGAGTTCTTTGGTATTGCAGCAGGTGTTACAGACGCAGTTCATGTAAAGGCAATAATGATAAGGGCTGTGGCTACATATTGATGTTGCCTGCATGATTGAAAGTGATTGAATATAAACTGATATTAAGCACGACTTTCTTGAAATACTCGGTCAATTGCTTTACGGGTTTCATCTACTAAGGCTTTTAGAGCACTCAGTTCTACCAAAAATTGATCCATTGCAGCAGCTAGCTCCGTTGGATCATTACTTGAATCATTTAAACATTCAACAGCATGCCCATCCACAGCAACACTTTGGGCAGCGTCAATCATATGATCTGCAAAAGATGTTTTTTGATTAGCAGGACTTTCAGCTCGTGGAAAGTCAAGGGTCGGATCTTGAGTTAATTTTAAATTTGATTGTAATTTTAGCATTACTGGATTGATGCTCATGATTTAGCCTTTATTTTAACAACTCTTCGATTTCGCGTCGACGCATTTTAAGGGCGACTTGATAGGCTTGCATGTTTGCATTCACACCCTTTTGGTATTTTGTTAAATGAATTTTTTCAACCAATTCATTAACATTGGTTTTTTTTACCATTCCATTTTTGTCTGCCCCAGGATGATCTGGAATGTGCTCGCTTGTTTGTTTTTCGGGGTCATCCACAACCATTTGGATATTTACAATTAACGCACCAGTCTTAGGATCCACGCTATGCCCTATCACAGGTAATTTAGCCCGATATGCATCACCAGCAGGGGTAGAAGCCAGTGTATCAGCATGTGATATGTTTTCAGCCGTTAATCGCAGTAAGAATTTGTTTAAATGCATTCCTGAAGCTGATGTTTTCAGGCTTTTACGTAAATCATCATATCCTGATCGTTGTTTAATCACTGTACCAAAATGAATGGAATTCGTCATTATTATGCTCCACCACCTATAATACTTCGAACTGCCTTACTCCATCCTTTTCTTAAACCAATTGCCAACATATGTTGATCATCAAGCTCGGCCATGCGAATGGATTCATTTTCAATCGAAATTCTGGATTCTCCAGGAATACCTTCTGTACGATTCTCTTTATCTATAACAGAGGTAAATTGAGTCAACATTTCATGAATTGCCAAAAAGCCTTGCCCGTGTGGCTGAGACAATTCCAACACACTACGAAAGCTTGTACGCTCAAGTTTTAAAGGTTCTGCACCAGGACTATTGACCCGCGCAATATTATTGGCGGTTACTTTTTGGGCTTCTCGAATATATTTAAGATCACCTAAAAGCTTTTGAAGCGATCTACTGCTAAATATTGCCATAACACCATTCTCTTATCTGACTTTATCTTAAGCTAAATTTCTTAAGAAAGAATTAGTATCTAAAGTTTTTGAAAAGCATCTGAAACTGTACTTTTCTTCGAGTTGTGAAGAATTTTTAATAGCTCTTCCCTACATGAACGCAGACCTGATAGCTCCTTTGCGTCATCTCGATCATTCACTTGCATCATACTCAGCTTTATTTCTACCAAATCTAACATTAATTCAGCTGATTTTTTTGAAACTTCCATTTTGACCTCGTCAAATTTGTTTTTTTGCGATATAGCTTATATCTAACCCAGATTGCCAGAGAGGCCTTAACGAACGGTAAATTTTCATGATTTATAAAACTTTTTCAGAATTCAAAGAAAATGTGGCGCAATTACCACACAGGATTCTTGCATTAGACATGGGAACTAAAACAATTGGTCTGGCTGTAAGCGACAGAAATTGTCGCATAGCAAGCCCATTAAAGACAGTATTTCGAAAGGGAAAGTTTCAAGAGTTCACAGACATTCACCACGTAGTCAAAGAATATGATGTGCAAAGCCTAGTTGTTGGCTATCCTCTTCATATGCACGGAGACGAGGGTGAACGCTGCAAATATGTATATGCGCATACCGAACCATTGACATCTCAACTAAATATTCCAACCTTATTGTGGGATGAACGAATGAGTACAGTTTCCGCAGAGCGCTTATTGTTAGAAGGCGATATGTCACGCTCAAAAAGGAAACTGCACATTGACGCAGTTGCTTCAAGTATCATTTTACAGTCATTTTTAGATTTTTTGGCACACCACCCCAACCTAAAAAATTAAATAAACTCACTTAAGCAACATAAAGTGGGTATGTTGCTATTTTATCGTAGCCAAATATTTTTCTTCCAGCTTTTGAAAGTAATTTACACTAAAATAAAACCCTATTCCAACAGGGACAAAAATTATAAATATACCCCAGTACCCTAAGTATTCTGTTGTGAATACAAGTCCAAAAGCAGTAATAAAATATGTAACAACTTTTGCTAAGGCACTAATAAAACTTGTATATGTAAAGCGTCTAAAGATGGGGAAATATTTGTAAAATACAGAACTTGCTGGAATATGATCAAATACAAACAACGCTGCTAAACATTGAAAAAGAAAGATATATGAGGGGTTGTTAGTTAAACCTATTACAACAGGAAACAATATTATCGACACAAAGAACAAATACAACTTAACTTTTAGTATTTTAAACGGATGAATTAAATAACTTAAATATGTTAGAAAAATTAATCCGCCTAAGTCTAAAATAGAAACCCAGAAATTTTGATTTATAATATCAATTGCAGTATACCCAAAGTCTTTCTTTAGTACATCAGCACAATATATATATATATAATAAAAACATGGTGGGCGAGCGCACTGAATCAAAAAGTATGAAATAGAAATTGAATATGCAGACATGTTTTTTAGGAAGCCCTCATTTAAATGCCTCCATTGAATATCGTTTGCTTCAACTGTTAACTCTTTTCGCTTTTCAAGAAACTCTGCTGCTTCCTTTAAACTTGTTCTAGCTATAGTACCAACTACTGCAATGCCAGCCCCTACAAAAAAGGCCATACGCCAATTAGCCAGACCATTAGTACAAATGGCAGCTACCCCAAGGGCAGCCGTTGTTCCCAAGGCTGAAAAAACGGTAATTAAAGTCACTAATGGATATTGTGTTGGTGGCTTAGAACTTTCAGTTAAATATAACTCTGCCCCGCGAACTTCGGCTGTTGCGGCCATACCTTGAACGACTCTACATATTGTAATCATCCAAGAGGCTGTTATACCTATTTGTGCATAGGTTGGAAGCGACGCCACAACCAAGCATGATACAGCCATCAACATGGTTGTAATCACAACGACTGTTTTTCTTCCTATGTAGTCTCCTATATAACCAAATATCATTGCGCCAAACGGTCTTAACATATAGGTAGAGCAAAAAGAGAACGCCGTAATTAAAGATGCTGTAAAAGGATCCGTCTTAGGAAAGAATAACTCGTTCAAAAGAACTGCCATATGGACATACAGCATCAAATCAAAGTATTCTAGAAATGTTCCAATAGATAAAAGCCCAACGGCGTCTCTTTGGTCTTTAGTGATAAAAAAGTAAGTTGTATTAGACGTATCATTTTGCATGCTGCCCCCCCATCAAAATTAACTAACCCCATACTTAAAGAGACATGGTGAGGCGCACTCTCGCCACAATTTATAACCACAGGGAATGAGCCTCAAGAGTATTGTTAGTACAACATTCTTGAGGGATCAAATAAAAATCTCTTTATATTTAGATTCGAACTAAATCTTTTGCGATAAACAAGACAACTTCGACAAAGATTAACACGATAATGATCCATTCAAGCATTGAACTATGCTTATGGTTCAGTTGATCTTCCAAGATTTCTAAAAGATCTTGAATCATCGTTAATCCCATGTTTAGACTTTCCACACGGGAGTGCAAGTCTAAAAAGTCCGCCGCCATATGATAATGAGGTTCAATTTCTGAATGATCCCATATCACGCGGGGAGTATGCATAATGTTTAAATTGCTGTTAATTGAAGATTTTTGCAAATACAACTCTCCCATTTTTTGAGCAATTTCTTTACGTTTTAAGGCAGTTTTACCTGTTTTAGCAAGACTGCGGGGTATAAAGGCCATTTTATCGATGGTCAGCTTTAATTCCTTTTCATGGCTTGCTAGTTTAATAGATTGCGCTAAAGCATATGATAGAGACAATTTATAAAAGGCATCGTTGTCATTTTCAAGTATGATACGATCACTGATCTCGTCAATGACGGTTTTATCCCCCACATCATACAAGAATTCATCCACCTCAAATTGAGGTGTAGCGTCTTCGGCAAATTGTTCAATCGAAGTAATAAATGAGAGCGTTTGATTGGCATCCAACCCCCAAAAAACCACAGCGCCAA
Source organism: uncultured Alphaproteobacteria bacterium (assembly GCA_964564365.1). Taxonomy (GTDB): domain Bacteria; phylum Pseudomonadota; class Alphaproteobacteria; order UBA6184; family UBA6184; genus Bodonicaedibacter. The sequence goes on along the minus strand of CAZMBF010000007.1, from coordinate 5,504 downwards.
ATGCAAACACATAAACGAACTGAGCATCAGACTGATAAAAGACAACATCACTAAACCGATGAACGACTTTTTCTTTCTTTTGTAAAAACGCAAATACATTTGCTAACTTATAGGCGTTAGAAGTACTGTAGGTTAAACATTTCATCCTTGGCTCTTTTTACATTGCATTTTAGCATAATACCTGATCATAATTAAAAATGCATCAGGGTTATTTCATGAAAACAATACTTAATATTTTACCTCATATGAAAAACGTGCTCATTCGCGTAGATTGGAATGTTCCAATTCAAGACGGTGTTGTTTTAGACAATAGCCGCATTATGGAAACACGCCCTACCCTGTTACGGTTGTTAGACAAAGGTAAGCATATTACCGTTATAACCCATTTAGGCCGACCCAATGGAGCTTATAAACAAGAGTTTTCTCTTAAGGTCTTGTTGCCGGAATTAGAATCTTTACTTCAGCTTCCTATTCACTTGATTGAATCTGAAACTGAATTAGGGCTGCAATGGGATCATAGATTAAGCCTATTCGAAAATGTGCGTTTTTATCCTGGTGAAGAGCAAAACGATGCTGAGTTTGCACAAAACTTAGCCTTAAATGCTGATATTTTCGTGAATGATGCATTTTCAGTCTCTCACCGTGCCCATGCCTCTGTAGAGGGCATTACTCATCACCTGCCCCACTGTGCAGGCCTGTTGATGGAGCGCGAATTATCAAACCTTATTCATTTTCATGACTCTTACGAATCCCCCCTAATCGCCATTTGCGGTGGCGCCAAAATCTTGACTAAGATTGACTTTATTCAGAACATGTTGAAAAAAGCCCACTGCATTGCCTTAGTGGGTGGATTAGCCAATACCTTTTTGAAAGCAAAAGGACTAAATATAGGCGCTTCCTTAGTCGAGGATGACGCTTTAGACCTTGCCCGTAAAATCATCGATCAAGCGGAAAGTGAGGGATGCAAACTGTGGATGCCAGAACATGTACGTGTTGGAAAACACTTAGACGATACCCCAAACGAAAAATCCGTAACTGATCTTGAATTAGACGATCGGATTTTAGATATTGCTCCACGCAGTTTAGAAATATTGATTAACATACTCAACACCGCCAATACCATCATTTGGAATGGTGCATTGGGCGTATTTGAAAAACCTCAATGGGCCTATGGCACCCTTACCCTTGCAAAGGAGCTTGCAACACTAACACACAATGCCAGCATAAAAACCTTAGCCGGAGGGGGAGAAACGGTAATGGCGTTACGTCAAAGCAATACGTTTAACGACTTAACGTACGTTTCATTAGCAGGTGGTGCATTTATGGAATTTATGGAAGGTTGCCAGTTACCTGGCATCATGCCGTTGATGTAATGGCGCACCCAAGAGGAGTCGAACCCCTAACCTTCAGATCCGTAGTCTGACGCTCTATCCAATTGAGCTATGGGTGCGTTATCGACTTGATCTTTATACTAAATTGATCTCTTAAACGCAAGATTAAAAATGCGCATTTCACTGAATTTATGATATTTTTCGAAGATAAACTTAAAAATTGGCACGCACCCTTTTGGCGCGTGACTTTTAAGAAGCCTGCCTGCTCCCTATCGGGCGCGCATGCGCGTCGGGGGTGGGAAAATCGCAGTGAAGCCCTTGCAAAGGGCTTCATCCAGGTTGGGTGGGCTGTGAAACGTCTCCGAAGCGTAGCGAAGGAGCCTATATGTTTTTAACCCTAAGCTTCAAACGCTTTTACTTTTTTCAAAAGCTCTATGGACATACGATACTTTTGGGGTAATGTTAGGTTAACGTTAAAATCACCTGATTGCATCAAGATGGTCACGCTAACAGTCCCTTCTGGAACACCCTTTAACAACGCATAGATTTGATCCACGTCATGTTTTGTTTTCGCATGAAGCAGTAATTGATTCTGCCCTTTCAATAAAAGGCTTTCTAAGGGTTTAAAGTTTATGGCACTTAACGAGAATCCCTCATCTTCAACTTTAATTAGCGCATTCACTAACACGGTTTGGCCCTCGTTTAACAGATGCCCATACTGTTCAAGGGTATCTGAAAACACGGTTATCTCAAAATTACCATATTGATCAGACAATTGAACAAACGCAAACCGATTCCCTGTTTTTGAAACCCGCTTTTGAATACCTGTAATGACGGCGGCAATTTGAATTTCTTGGGTTTGAGTCATTTCCTCGAATTCGCTGGAGGGTGTAACCTCTGGCAGTTCAATCCCATCTAAGGGGTGTGAGGATAAATAGAACCCAATGATGGCTTTTTCACGGTTCAGTTTTTCCATTTCTGGCCATTCGTCTACTGGCGGTAATGTTGGCTTAAAGGCTTCCCCTCCAAACAATGAAGATTGCTGCGTATTCTTAGCCTCTCCCAAATGCGACATTATAAACTCAAGGTTTTCAAATAACTGACGACGATTAGAATGCAAGCCGTCAAAGGCTCCGCCTTGAATTAGCGATTCCAATATTCGCTTATTCACAACTTTGCTATCTAATCGTTTCACAAAATCGAAAATGTCGGCAAAAAGGCCATTCAACGCACGTTCTTCGATGACTTTTTCCATGACGCCCACGCCCACACCTTTAAGGGCAGAAAGCGCATACCGCAACGCAGTTCCCTGTTCAGAATCAAACATAACATATGAATGGTTCACGTCTGGCGCCAACAGTGGCAGCTTCATACGACGCACCTCACCTGCAAATTTTGCAAGCTTTTCAGTGTGGTTAATATCTAAACTCATTGTCGCGGCGAAAAAATCCAACGGATAGTTTGCCTTTAAATACGCCGTTTGATAGGCCAACAACCCGTAAGGCGCAGAGTGAGATTTGTTAAATCCATAACTTGCGAACTTTGCCATTTGATCAAAGATCTTTTCAGCAGCAGCATGGGGAATCAAATTCTTAACACAGCCCTCGACAAACTTTGTACGTTCAGCATCCATAGCTTCTTTGATCTTTTTACCCATGGCTCGGCGCAGCAAATCCGCACCACCCAGGCTATATCCCCCCAATTCCTGAGCAATTTTCATCACTTGCTCTTGATAGACCATCACCCCAAAGGTTTCCTTTAAAATGGGAGCCATCGATGGATGGGCATAGGTGATCGGCTGCTCACCATGTTTACACGCAATGTACCTGGGGATATCGTCCATAGGACCTGGACGATATAGCGCCACCAACGCGATGATGTCTTCAAATGTGTCCGGTTTAAGCTTGCGCAACACGTCTTTCATGCCAGAGCTTTCCAGCTGGAACACTCCCACAGTTTCAACCCGTGTTAACAGATCAAAGGTTGCCTTATCATCAAACGGCACCAGAGACATCACAACATCAATGTTGCGTTTTTTTAGCATATCCACCGTATGTTGAATCACCGTCAGGGTTTTTAGTCCTAAAAAGTCGAACTTTACCAGACCCGCTTGTTCAACATATTTCATGTTAAACTGAGTTACAGGAATATCAGAAGCTGGATCTCGGTATAACGGTACAAGCTCATCCAATGAACGATCACCGATTACAACACCCGCCGCGTGCGTAGATACATGTCGATACAATCCCTCTAACTGTTGACTGTAGTCCAGTAAAGTATCCACATTATCTTCTTTGTTCCGCTCCTCTTGGAACTTTGGCTCCATTTCAATGGCTTCTGCCAATGTGATGGGTGCGTTAGGCTGACTTGGAACTAATTTACAGATACGATCTACAACAGGATATGGAATTTGCAATACTCGCCCAACATCTCGTAAAACGGCACGGGCTTGTAATTTTCCAAACGTGATAATCTGAGCAACCTTATCATAGCCATAACGCTGTTGAACGTAATGAATGACCTCATCACGACGTTCTTGGCAAAAGTCGATATCAAAGTCAGGCATCGACACGCGTTCGGGGTTCAAGAACCGCTCAAAGATTAGCCCAAACCGAATGGGGTCAATATCTGTGATTGTGAGTGACCAAGCCACCAACGAGCCCGCCCCCGATCCACGACCAGGCCCCACAGGAATCCCCTGACGTTTCGACCATTGAATAAAGTCTGCGACGATTAAGAAATACCCTGGGAACCCCATCTGAATGATCATGTCCAATTCAGATTCTAATCTTGCGGTATACTTTTGATCAATCTCCAGCTTTGCCTCGGGAGTCATATCTGATGGATAGACGTTATGTTCTAACCGATACGTTAGACCATCCCTAGCCATTTCTCGCAGTTTGTCAGCTTCATTCTTACCCTCACCACAATCAAATGGCGGCAAAATCGGCGCATGGGGTTGCGGCATAAAGCTGCACCGCTTTGCTATCACGACTGTGTTATCCAACGCTTCGGGCAGATCCTTAAACAAGGCTTTCATTTCATCAATCGGTTTAAACCGATGATGTTCTGTAATACGTCGCCGTGCATCTTGGTTTACAAATTTACCCTCAGCAATACACAAGAACGCATCATGGGCAGGAAACTTATCTGCGTCCAAAAAATAAGCATGGTTTGTGGCCACAATCGGAATATGCAGATCTTTTGCAAAGGCCAGCAATTGGGGCTCTAACACACGTTCTTCCCGTAAGCCATGCCGCGTAAGTTCAATATATAATCGATCCTGATATATGCTCTGCAAGCGCTGGATATAGGCTTTTGCCTCGTCAGTTTTTTGCTTTAACAGCAATCGGTTCACACCAGGCAATGGAATCCCAATCGTAGGATCACATGCCGCCCAAGTCACACCTCCCGTTAAGGCGATCAGCCCCTCATGAAACTGCGCCAAGGTGTCCCAATCCGTTACCGGCAAATCAACGTGCTTTGAGTTAAGATATGCCTTTGAAATGATTTTTAAAAGGTTTTGATAGCCCTGTTTTGTTTGGACAAAGACGGGCAGTATGTCGGGTTGCATATCATCAGACTCTAGATACAACTGACATCCTACAATCGGTTGAATGCCTTTTGCAGATAATGCAAGAGAGGCCTCTAACGCGCCAAATAAGTTAGCCGTATCGGTAATGCCAACAGCAGGCATGTCAAGCTTATCGCACGTACTTGCAAGCTCTTTTATGGTAATGGCACCTTCTGCTAATGAGTAAGCAGTATGTGTGCGCAAATGTATGAACGGTTTGTTACTCATGGATGGGAGTATCCTACAATAATTTCAGCCCCCATTCCAGAGAGATTTCAATTCTGTCCAAGTTCAATACATATGAGACGACTAGGCAGCCTCTTGATGGTATAACTTAATGCACTGCATAGGGGTTAATCCTTTCAAGTTAAAATGGGGTCTGAAGGTGTTGTAAATGTTCAGAGCTTTGGAGAGTTCATGCCGCATATGTCCGATAGAATCAGCAAGCATGTTGGGTTTGGCATAGAATTCTTCTTGGAAGGTACGGTTACCTCGTTCAATCATGAACTCCGATCCCCCATCGACTTGAATGGAGAGGAGTTTAGCGGAAGTGCTCTTTGAAAGTGGAATAGATAGCACTACGATTATACCGACCCCTG
>CAZMBF010000006.1:0-15140 GCA_964564365.1 uncultured Alphaproteobacteria bacterium | reverse complement strand
AAGGGCGGTGGCTCGCACGTCTGAATGAGGAGTGCTTTTGGGTCTTTGATCGGCAATGGCGACTTTTAAATTCGGAAAATGCTTGTTTAATATTAGTGCGGTTAAAGTGCCTATGTAGCTTTGTCCAATAATAATAGCGTCGTACATTTAAGACCTCTGTGCATGATGGATTATTTTAACACAATTTCATCAGATTGGGATTTATTTCAGTATAATGAGGTGTGAAAAAAACATCAAATTCAGCAAAAATTTTTCCTGCTTTTCAAACTGTGCTGCTTTGCTTGCTTTTTGAAAAGTCAACTATAAAAAATATTTTTTTTATGTGGATAACTCTGTGAATAAACATGTGGAATATTCTATTTTACCTTTAAGCTCCGTGAAATTTATGTGTTTTTTATAATAATCAAGCTGTTTTTACGCCAGGATCTTTCAAACTTATCCACAAAAATGTGGATAAGTCTGTGAATAAAAGTGTGAATAACTTCAAAGTATTCTGGATTTGTTTTTCTAATCAACTGATTGATATTTTTTTAGGCATGTTGATTTGTCATGGACTTTGTCATTTACCTCTGGTAGATTGTTTATATACATGGAGTTGTTTATACGATGATAAGTCAATTACCTCAAGTAAGTGGTCGCTATACCTTAGGTGAGCCTTTATCCAAATATGTTTGGTTTGGGGTAGGTGGTCCAGCAGACGTAATATTTAAACCCGCCGACATAGATGATCTGGGATTTTTTCTAAAAGAAAGGCCGTCTGATATTCCTGTATTTGTGTTAGGTGTCGGATCAAACGTGTTGATCAGGGATGGTGGTTTAAGCGGAGTGATGATTCGATTAGGTCGAGGATTTACTCATTGTAATATCGACGGCGATACAATTATTGCAGGTGCTATCGTTCTTGATCGCACGGTTGCATTAACTGCGGCTGATGAAGGGTTGGGGGGGCTTGAGTTTTTGGCGTCGATTCCCGGAACTGTTGGGGGGGCTTTAAAAATGAATGCAGGGTGTTATGGTGGCGAAATTAAAGACATCCTATTGTGGGCTAAAGCATTGGATATGCAGGGCAACCTAAAAACATATACTGTCGAGGAGTTAAATTATACATACCGTCATTGTGGTTTAAAAGAACCAGTTGTCTTTGTAGAAGCATGCTTTCAATCTAAGATGCATCAACCATCGGCAGAGATCCATCAGAAAATTAATGAGCTTTTAGCTAAAAGAGAAGCCAGCCAGCCGATTCGGGCGAAAACCGGGGGCAGCACATTTAAGAATCCTGATGGAATGCGTGCTTGGGAGCTTATTGATAAAGTCGGTGGGCGCGGTCTTAAAGTAGGTGATGCACAGTTTTCTGAAAAGCATTGCAACTTTTTAATTAACACGAATAATGCGACCGCTGCGGATATTGAGGCGTTGGGTGAGATTGTTCGAGAAAAAGTTTTAAAAGAGTTAGGCGTTGAATTGCAGTGGGAAATTATGCGTATAGGTGATTCAATATAATGAGGAGAAAGCGATCCAGAATCTCTAAAAAAGCCATTTTGGCATTTCTGTGTGTGGGCATAGTGATAATCTTTGCAGGGGCAATGTTTCTAAGTCCAGCATTGCGCAGTTGTATTGATGATTCTCAAAATGCCATCAAAACATGGGCGCGTCAAACTGGGAATGCCCTTGCTAAAACAGCCGGCTTTTCAGTTGAAAACATTCATATCAGTGGTTTGAAATATACGTCAAAGCTGGATATCCTTAAGGTGTTGAATATCAATTATGGCGACAATATCTTTTTGGTAGACACCGAGGCGTTGTTGTCTTTGTTGAAAAAGATTGGTTGGATAGAGCATATTACAATCCACAAAAAGTTTCCAAATACAATTGATATTATCATCCAAGAATACAAGCCTTACGCATTGTGGCAATATAAAAACAACGTAGTTGTCATTGCGGAAACAGGTGTGGTGATTCCTAATGCCGATCCCAGAAGTTTTGCGGATTTAATGTTAGTGGTAGGCGAGCGAGCAAACTCACAATGTAAAAGTTTGTTTTCTATCTTGATGGACTATCCTGGTTTTAAAGATATGATTACCTCTGCCCAATACATGAATAGGCGTCGGTGGCGATTATATTTTTCTATGGGTGTACTTGTAGACTTGCCAGAAAGCAATATCGGCGATAGTATACATAGGGTGTATACACTTCATCAAAAACAGAAAATATTGGACAGGGATGTGGAAATTATTGACATGCGCATCCAAAATAAGTTAGTGTTTAAAGGAATGAAAATTGCAAAAAAACAAAAAAACTGACTACGGGGAGGCTTGATTTTTGTTGTTTAAACGCAAAGCATCTCTGCAAACATATCATGTTCCGATGATGAGTGTCTTAGATTTAGGATCGTCTAAGTTTATGTGTGCTCAAGCCCATAAAGCATCGGACGTATTTCGTGTTGCAGGGTTTGGAAAGCAGGGTGCCGCAGGTATGATTGGTGGACGCATAACGGATGTTTCGTTGTGTGAAGATAGCATTTTGCGTGCAATTGAGAGCTCCGAGACTCAGTCAGGGGAAGTTGTGCGGGACGTTACAATAGGTCTCGGAGGGCCTTGTGTTCAAAACAAGGTTATTCGAATTTCTGTCAATATTGGCGGTGATGTTGTTGAAGAGTACCATATTGAAAATCTGTTTCAAGAGCTACTAAGATATGCTTCAAAAGAAGATAAAGAGCTTTTATGTTTTATTCCTCAATCGTATACATTAGACGGCGCGATGGGGGTATTAGACCCTAGAGGAATGATAGCCAACGAACTGTCAGGATCTTTCTTTGTTACATTTGCTCAGCGAATATTTATGGAAAATGTTATGAACGTTCTAGACCGCTGTCATCTTAACTGTAAACAGTTTATTTCTACGGGATATGCTTCATCGGTGGGATCTTTGATAAAAGATGAAACCATCCTGGGAGTAACTCATATTGATATAGGTGGCAGGTATACAGACGTTACAACCTTTCGAGAGGGAAACGTTGTGCAAACCTTTTCACTGCCAGTGGGCGGTGACCATATTACACAAGATATTGCGCGAGGCTTGGGCGTGGGTGTGCTTGAAGCAGAGCGGTTGAAAACATTATATGGATCAGCTATAATCGAACGTGGAGATGATCAGAAGTTTTTGCCAGAATCACAATTCTTTAATGGGGTGAGTGGCAAACAAGTCACAAAACAGTTGCTATCAACAATCATTCGTTCTCGTGTAGAAGAAATATTTGAAATGATTATGCAACAGATTAAGATAAATATATTGGTCGCTGGACAAAGATATGTTTTGACAGGCGGCGCAAGCATGTTGCATGGCATAAAAGAAAAGGCTGAATTGATGTTGCGGGGAGCAGTTCGATTAGGACACCCCACAAATATTGTAGATATGAACAAACTGTCGATGGGGTTGGACTTTTCTGTGTGTGCTGGGTTGTTTGCATTAGTAGATAAAAATAATCAAGAGATTGCAGTTCCTAAACATGCTTCACAAAAGTATTTTTGGGATAGAATTAAGTCTTGGTTATACGATACAATTTAAATTGAGAAGGTTAAGAGGATGGAAGAACAATTGATATTAGATACGCGAGATAAAGCGACGGATGCGTTGCACGAATTAAAGCCCCGAATTACTGTAAGTGGTATTGGTGGTGCGGGTGGAAATGCTGTAAATAACATGATTCGTTATCAGCTGGAAGGTGTGGAATTTATTACAGGGAATACGGATGCGCAAGCATTGGTTCATTCTCTTGCGCCGCATCGTATTCAGTTGGGATTGGAAATTACCCAAGGATTGGGGGCAGGTTCAAGACCAGACGTAGGTAAGGCTGCGGCAGAAGAGACGGTTGCAGAAGTAATGAGCAAAATTAAAGGGTCTCACATGGTGTTTATTACGGCAGGTATGGGCGGTGGTACAGGTACAGGTGCAGCCCCAGTAATTGCACGTGCAGCACGAGAGGCTGGGATTCTTACGGTGGGTGTGGTGACAAAGCCATTTCACTTTGAAGGTTCAAACCGCATGAAATCTGCCGAAAGAGGTATTACAGAGTTACAGCAGTACGTTGACACCTTAATTGTGATTCCTAACCAGAACTTGTTCCGAGTTGCAAATGAGCGTACGACATTAGCAGATGCCTTTAAAATGGCAGATGACGTGTTGTATTCCGGTGTACGTGGCGTTACAGATTTGATGATTATGCCCGGGTTGATTAACCTTGACTTTGCCGACATTCGCGCAGTGATGGGCGAGATGGGTAAAGCAATGATGGGAACAGGTGAGGCTGAAGGTGAAAACCGTGCAGTAGAAGCTGCAGAAGCTGCGATTTCAAACCCATTATTAGATGATGTTTCAATGCGTGGAGCGCGCGGTGTGTTGATTAACATCACAGGCGGGTATGATATGACCCTGTTTGAAGTGGATGAGGCTGCTAACCGTGTTCGCCAAGAGGTTGATCCTGAAGCCAACATCATTTTTGGTTCGACGTTTGATGAAAAAATGGAAGGTATTATCCGTGTGTCTGTTGTTGCCACTGGTATTGATGCGGAATCTGCGCAACATCGTTCTGCTGCTGTTCGACCAACATCTCATGGTGGATTTGGTGCACATAGCGCCTCGGCATCGATTGAGCCTGGTATTCATCAGAATGATCATTCGCAAGATGAGTTTGATGAAGAGTTAACAGCATCAGGGGAAGTGCCACAAAATGTGTCAGAAAAGCAAGATGATATGATGATGGAAGAAGTGACTATTCCATCAGAATCTTTCAGAAAGACACGTAAGTTATCCTTCTTTGAAAGATTAACTGGGCGACGCAGTGATCCTGATCTTGAGGAAGATCACATATTTCCCAAACCTCTGCTACATTCAAAACCAAAAGTGAGAACAGAGGAAGATTTAAGTCTTGATGAGTCAGAAGAACTAGAGATTCCAGCCTTTCTAAGGCGAAAAAAATAAAAAAACCATAAATATATATCCGATTAAATAAGGGGAAAATTTAATCCCCTTTTTTATTGCCAAATCTCCAAGAGGTTTTGTTTATGTTGTTTTATGTGTGTTGTAAGCAAATATTGATTTGAGGTTATGATGCAGCTTAGAATACTTTTATATTAGGGAATATATATAAGGAGATTTCGTATGGGGGTGCTATCTAATTTAGATCGTGAAAAAAAAGAAGCTGTTGGATTGCTTCAAATTGGAACATTTTTAGAATATTTTGATTTAATGCTGTATGTTCATATGGCGGTAGTGTTAAATGATCTTTTCTTTCCAAAAAGTGATCCATTTACTGCGCAGCTATTAACTGCGTTTGCTTTTAGTTCGACGTTTGTTTTTAAGCCATTTGGTGCGCTGCTGTTTGGATACATAGGTGATAAAGTGGGGCGAAAAACAACTGTTGTTATGACGACCATGATAATGTCAGTAACGTGTTTCGTAATGGCAACGTTACCTACATATGCTCAAATTGGCATAACCGCATCTGTAGGTATTACAGTCTGTCGTATGTTGCAGGGTATTTCCTCTTTAGGAGAATCAATAGGGTCAGAGATCTATTTGTCTGAGATTACTAAGCCACCCATTAGATATCCTGTGGTTGGACTGATTGGAACTGCCGGGGCTTTTGGGTCTATGGCGTCCTTAGGGGCTGCGGATGCATTAATAGCTTTAGGTTTAAACTGGCGAATCATATTTTTCCTAGGCGCATTAATTGCGATTGTTGGGACGATGGCCAGAACCCGGTTACGTGAAACAGCTGACTTTGCAGATATGCGCAGAAGACTTCAAATAGCAGTAGAAGCTACACGTAGAGAAGGGTTGGCTCAAGCTGCAGATTTGCTTAAAAGTACTAGCCATATCTGGAAAGAGCGTGTAGAGGTAAAAACAGCAGTAGCGTATTTCTTTGCGTTCTGTGGCTGGCCAGTTTGTTTCTATATTTCTTACATGTATTGCGGGACACTTCTAAAGCATGACTTTGGAATGACTGGCGAGCAAGTAGTTGCCCACAATTTCATTTTATCGGTAATTAATTTTGTAGGACTATTGAGCTTTGTTTTGCTGACCTACAAGATATACCCATTAAAGATACTTAAAGCAAAATTATGTATTTATTTGCCATTTGTGGTTTTGACACCATTAATGTTAGGACATATTAGCTCTCCAACCGAATTGCTAATCTTTCAAGCCGTAGGTGTTGTTTTTGGACCTTCTACCATTCCAGCGAAGGCGATTTTTCTAGTTCATTTTCCAATCTTTAAACGCTTTACGTATGCTGGGTTTATTGCGGCGCTTGCCCATGCGATGGTATACATTTTAACGTCTTTCGGATTAGTATTCTTATCAAATTTGTTTGGGCACTGGGGGATTTTGATTATTACAATCCCAACAGCAGTAGGTTTCGTATTCGCTCTGTGGTACTTTGATCGATTAGAAAAGAATTCTGGTGAAGTAGAAGTGAAAAGAAACACAACATTTAAAGGAAAAGTAAGATAGCTTTTCTTTCAAGCACCCCTCAAGGAATCAGTCCTTTGAGGGGTGTTTTATTAATTATCCAGCAACACGTTTTACTTTAGCACCGCATGCGCTTAGCTTTTCATCAAGGAACTCATAACCTCTATCAAGGTGATAAATTCGATTGATAACAGTTTCGCCTTCAGCAACAAGTCCTGCTAGTACCATAGATACTGATGCTCTAAGGTCGGTTGCCATAACGGGGGCACCCTGTAATTTGGGCACACCGCGAACGACGGCAATGTTGCCTTGAATTGTAATGTTTGCACCCATGCGGTTAAGCTCTGGAACGTGCATAAATCGATTTTCAAAGATGGTTTCTTTGATTAATGACGTTCCTTTGGCAATTGTCATAAGTGCCATCATTTGCGCTTGTAAATCAGTCGCAAACCCAGGATAAGGTTCAGTGATGATATCAACTGGGTGGATGTCATAACCTCCTTCTACAATCATACCGTTGGGCACAGGAGTTACCTTTGATCCCGTGCGTTCTAATGCTTCTGTAAAGGCATATAATACTTCGTGTGTTGTGTTGTCTAGATGAATTCGTCCACCTGTGATGGCTGCAGCAACCGCATAGGTCCCTGCCTCTAAACGATCCGTCATGACTTTATGGGTTGTTCCGTGCAGACGTTCCACGCCTTCAATTTTAATTGTCGGAGTTCCGGCGCCCGTGATTTTTGCGCCCATACTATTTAAGCAATTACAAAGGTCAACAACCTCTGGCTCGCGCGCAACGTTTTCAAAAACGGTGGTTCCTTCAGCCAGAACTGCGGCCATAATTAGATTCTCGGTGCCTGTCCATGAGGGAACGGATAAGGTAAAATGAGTTCCCTTAAGTCGACCACCTTTGACTGTGGCGTGGACGTATCCGTTATCCAACGTAATCGTAGCACCTAGGGCTTCAAGACCACTGAGTGTTACATCGATGGGGCGTGCACCAATTGCACAACCGCCGGGGTATGATACGGTGGCGTCGCCAAAGCGTCCTAATAAGGGTCCTAAGACCAAGATGGAAGCACGCATTTTGCGCACGATTTCATAAGGTGCCGTGTGAGTGTGGATGTTAGCTCCATTAATTTTAGCAGTTGATCCTTTAAACTCTACCTCACACCCTAAATGCTCTAACAATTGCTTTATAGATACCATATCGGCAAGTGTATTGGGTGAATTTTCAAATGTAACATCTTGATCTGTCAGCAATGCTGCACACATTAAGGGCAGGGCAGCGTTTTTGCCGCCACTGATTGAAATTTTTCCATCGAGTGTTTGGCCACCCGTAATGATCATTTTATCCATAACTATCCTTTAAAGTTTGGGGGGGGTAACGCCCGTTTGTTTCATATATTTTCCAGAACGATCCTTGTAAGAGACTTCGCACGTTTCATTTCCATGGAAGAACAAGAACTGACAAGCCCCTTCGTTTGCGTAAATTTTTGCAGGTAGTGGCGTTGTGTTGGAGAATTCTAAAGTTACATGACCTTCCCATTCTGGTTCAAGGGGCGTAACGTTAACAATAATGCCACATCGAGCATAAGTTGACTTTCCTAAGCAAATGACCAGGACATCTCTGGGAATACGAAAGTATTCAACCGTACGGGCTAACACAAAGCTGTTAGGCGGTATAATGCAGACATCTGAGGTGCGAGTCACAAAGCTTTGATGCGAGAAATCTTTTGGGTCAACAATCGCATTGTCTACGTTGGTAAACACTTTGAATTCATTAGAAACTCGGGCATCGTAACCATAAGAAGAAAGACCATATGAGATAACCCCTTCTTTTTTTTGACGATCAACAAATGGACTGATCATTTGGTTATCTAGGGATTGTTGACGAATCCACTTATCCGACATTATCATGATTGATGCCTCTTTCGTTCTTGTTAAATGTGGCTTGCGCTCGATGACGCTGGTTAACTTGTTCTTTTCTGCGCAACATATTTCGCTTTAATGCTGCTTCAAGGCGTTTTTGTTTTTCAGACGCTTTTAAAACAGCTGATTTTGTAGGGTTATGCATGATTTTGTACACAGACTAAAAATACCAGCAAATTATGCAATAAAAAGCTTGAAAAGTCACGAAAATATTTCTATCTTAGTAACGTTTAAATAGCACACGGAATATACAGAATATTTCTGGTCTTTTCGAAAAGAAAAGCGAAGTCCGTGGATGATTAACCAGAAAAAAGGATCTTAAATATGTCAAATATACAATTTACTATGCGTCAGCTGTTAGAAGCTGGCGTTCACTTTGGTCACCATCCTCGTCGTTGGAATCCAAAAATGTCACAGTACATTTTCGGAACAAAAGGTGGCGTTCACATTATTGACCTACAACAAACGTACCCAATGCTTAAAAAGGCATTAGATGTGTTAACAGATGTTGTTGCACAAGGTGGTCGTGTTTTGTTTGTGGGTACAAAACCACAGGCAGCTGAAATTGTTGCTGAGGCAGCAAAGCGGTGTGGTCAATACTATGTGAATCACCGTTGGTTGGGTGGTATGCTTACAAACTGGAAGACAATTTCTCAGTCTATTAAGCGTTTGAAAGAATTGGATGAACAATTAGAGAACAGCTCTGGAACAATTATCAAAAAAGAATTGTTGAAATTGCAAAACGATCGCGAAAAGCTAAATCGTGCATTGGGTGGTATCCGCGAAATGGGTGATACACCAGATGCTCTGTTCATTATCGATACACTTAAAGAAAGTACTGCGCTATTAGAAGCTAAAAAGATCGGAATCCCTGTAATTGCTGTGTGTGATACAAACTCTGACCCAGATTTAGTTGATTACATTATACCAGGTAACGATGATGCGCGTCGTGCGATTGAGTTCTATACAAAACTAGCATCTGATGCAGTTCTGGCTGGAATTCAAAAGCAGCTTTCAAAAGCAGGTGTTGACGTTGGTGCAGCAGAAGAAATTATTACAACCGAATTCGTAGCGGAAGCTGACGCTGCCGATGCAGCTCAATAAGAAAGGTAGACTATATTATGGCTATTTCTGCAAGTATGGTAAAAGAACTGCGCGAGAAAACAGGCGCGGGAATGTTAGATTGTAAAAAAGCTTTAGAGGAATCAAACGGTGAATTCGAGGCTGCGGTTGATTGGTTGCGTAAAAAAGGATTATCTGCTGCGGCAAAGAAATCTGATCGCGTTGCTGCTGAAGGTTTGATTGCTGTTGATATTCAAGGTAACACAGCAGTTGTAATTGAAGTTAACGCAGAAACAGACTTTGTGGCGCGTAACGACACATTCCAAGACTTTGTGCGTAATACAGTTAAAAAAGCGCATGGTAAAGCTGATGTCGAGGCGTTAAAAGCAACAGAGTATGAATCGGGTAAAACTGTTCAAGATCAATTAACGCATTTAATTGCAACAATTGGCGAGAATATGAACCTTCGTCGTATTGGATATTTAAGCGTTTCAAACGGGCATGTGATCTCTTATGTTCACAACCAAATTGCTGCAGGTCTTGGTAAGATCGGAGTGATGGTTGCTTTCGAAACAGAAGCTGATTTGGCTAAAGTTGCAACCTTGGGTGAAGGAATCTCGATGCATATTGCTGCGATGAACCCAGCGGCTTTAACATCGGAGGGTATCGATAAAGCCTTGGTTGAACGTGAAGCTAAGATTTTGCGTGAAAAGGCAATTGCAGCAGGTCGTCCAGAAAACATCATTGAAAAGATGGTTGAAAGCGGTGTAAAGACATACCTATCTGAGGCTTCTTTGGTTGACCAAGCATATGTTTTGGATAACAAAAAGAAGATCGCTGAGGTTGTAAATGAACTTTCTAAGGAAATCGGAACTCCTGTAAAATTAACAGGTTTCTTACGATTTGAATTAGGAGAGGGTATTGAAAAGCAAGTCACTGACTTTGCTGCTGAAGTTGCATCAATGAGTCAATAACATCATGCAACCCCTATATCAACGTATTATGCTAAAGCTATCAGGCGAAATCCTGGCGGGTGAAACGATTTTTTCGAAAGAAGTTATGAATCGGATATGCCAAGAATTAAGAGCAATTCGTGATATAGGGGTTCAGATTAATGTGGTCATTGGAGGGGGCAACATCTTTCGTGGAAACATGGGGCAAGCTCAGGGTATGGATCGCGCAACAGCAGACTATATGGGGATGTTGGCAACCGTGATGAATGCATTGGCGTTACAAACGTGTATGACGGATCATGGGATAGATGCTCGCGTAATGACGTCGATTAATATGAATGAAATCGCAGAGACATTTACCCGCAGAAGAGCCTTTGAATACATGCACAATGGTCGTGTGGTGATTCATGCAGGCGGGATTGGGGTCCCGTTTTTTTCTACCGATACTGCGGCTGCATCTAGGGCATGTGAGATGACCTGTCAGGCAATATTTAAAGGGACAAAGGTAGATGGGATATACAGTGATGATCCCATGAAAAATCCCGAGGCTAAATTTTTTGATAAGCTAACCTATCAAGATGTATTAACAAAAGAGTTAAACGTGATGGATGCTGCGGCAATTTCCTTAGCAAAAGAGAACAAAATTCCAGTTATTGTGTTTAACATTAAAAATCCCGGGCAGCTGCTGAAGGCAGTGTGTGGCGAGGGATCATATACTATCGTATCTTAAGCATTTAAGTTAGAGAGATTAATATGCAATCATTTTCCGAATTATCTAAAGAACTGAACGATAAAATGTCTGTAGCTGTCGAGCATACTAAAAAAGAATTTGCAGGCCTTCGCGCAGGTCGCGCGTCGCCTCAATTATTAGAACCTGTCATGGTTGAAGCCTACGGCAATATAGTGCCAGTACTTCAACTTGGGAACATCAACACCCCAGAACCCCGAACACTATCTGTTCAGGTATGGGATAAGGGGTTGGTTAAATCAGTTGAAAAGGCAATTCGTGACGCTGGGTTAGGGTTAAATCCAGTTGCTGATGGGCAAACAGTGCGCGTGCCTGTTCCTCAGTTGAATGAAGAGCGTCGTAAAGAAATGGTTCGTATTTCTGCAAAATATGCTGAAGAAGGTCGTATCTCCATACGCAACATTCGTCGTCACGGATTGGATGTATTGAAAAAGATGGAAAAAGACAAGATCATTTCTGAAGATGAGTCTACACGTCATGAAAAAGATATTCAAAAAATTACCGATGAATATATTGCTAAAATTGATTCAGCCTTAGTTCAAAAAGATAAAGATATTATGCAGGTGTAACTAAATGACCCAAGAGTCACCTGTTCCAAATCACATTGGAATTATTATGGATGGAAATGGACGTTGGGCCTCTGAAAGGGGGCTTCCGCGTTCTATGGGCCATCAAAAGGGTGCCGATGTTGTTCGCGAGATTGTAAAGTCTGCGTCAAACATGGGCGTAAAAATTCTTACGTTGTTTGGGTTTTCAGAAGAAAACTGGTCAAGACCTTTTGATGAAGTTTCTTTATTGTTAAAAATCGCTGAAACCTATTTAAGGAAAGAGCTGAACGAACTTCACAAAGAAAATGTTCGGTTTCAAGTAATTGGAAATAAGTCAAAGCTTCCAGCAAGCTTGCAATCCATTATCGAAGAGGCAGAGCAGAAAACAGCAAATAATGATCGTTTTTATCTCAACTTGGCCCTCAGTTATTCGGGAAAATGGGATATTGTTAATGCGGTGAAGAGCATTATTGCTAAGAACACTCAAGCTGTAGATGTGACAGAAGAGCTGATAGCACAACATCTGAGTTTAAATAACACGCCAGATCCAGATTTGTTGATTCGCACAAGTGGAGAGCAACGGGTCAGCAATTTCCTGTTATGGCAACTGGCGTATACCGAGTTATATTTTTGTGATGCGATGTGGCCAGATTTTAATGAAAAAGAGTTGGAGATTGCCATTCAAAGCTATCAACAACGTCACAGACGATTCGGACGCATTTGATGTCTAACTTATTAAAACGTACGCTTTCAAGCTTTGTTTTTGTTCCTGGAGTCCTGTTTTTCATTTGGCAAGGCGGTATATATTTTGATTTTATGTGTCTGTTCCTTGCAGGGTTTATGCTATTTGAGTGGGCTGCTTTATGGAAAACGTATCTTAAACAACATAATATGTCTATTAAAAGTGCCGCTATAATTATGGTGGGCATCGGTTATATTTGTGTCGCAATGTTTAAGTTTTGGACACTAAAAGATGACTCCATTAGACAGTTTATGACCTTCCTAATTGTATGGAGCACAGACGTTGGGGCATACTTTGTGGGGAAAAGATTCGGTAAGATCCCTTTTTCGCCCATTATTAGCCCTAAAAAGACTTGGGAAGGATTCTGGGGGGGCGTCATAAGTTGTGTGCTGATATGTTCCTGCGTAATGTATGTTCAATTAGCTGGGCTGTTACCGTACTCTGGGGTATCGTCGTTTATCTCAAACTTCTTTACAAGTATTACATTGTTTTCCACGTTTGTATTTTCCATGCGCTTTATGTTTTACAGCATGGCAGCCCATTTAGGTGATTTGGCTGAGTCGTGGGCAAAACGATACTTGGGGGTTAAAGATTCAAGCAAACTTATTCCTGGACATGGTGGATTTCTAGACCGATTTGATAGTTTTCTAGCGGTATGCTTAGCCTATTATCTTAAAGATATACTTCATTATTATGGAATATTCTTTTAGTCTTTTCTTTCATTTATGGCGCCTTCGCCCCACAATGCCACGACGTGGCAAGCAGGGGCGAACCTGCGCCTCTAAAATAAGGAGAGCAGGCGAAAACGCATTAGCGTTCTGAAGCCTGCGGGGTGGGTGGGCTTCTTAAATGTCGCGAGCAAAGCTCGCGCCCAATAGAGCCTTTCGATTCAAGCGATAGTTTTATTTAAACATGTGATCAGGTAAGCTGTTAACCCTATCTTTTAATGGGTGAGAAGGAAGAGCGGGCTGCAAGAATTCTGGGTGTTTTGAAAACTGAATGCTGAAAGGTTCACTATGTTTTGGTTTGTAGTGTCGGGGAACGATGCGTCCTTCTGATTTCCAAGTCTCGCCATAGAAATTGGATAGGAATGAGGTCGGTTCATTCACACAGCAAAGGGTTAAGGGGCCAAACCTTCCTTTTTTTAGTGGGAAAAATGCGGTTTGATGAAACCATTCCGTTGGGAAGTATGCCAGCATTCGCCAATTAACATACATTACTTTGTTTTTCGTTGGATTTACAGCAACAGTTGCGACATCAATATATGGGAATGTAACTGTTTTGCCTCTGGCTTGGGGGTTTCCAATTTTTGAGATTCGATAGACAGAGCTGTCCCAAGGGTCGATGATACAATGGTATCCAAGGGCTTTAAAGGCGTTTTTTGCCGTATTCAGTTTTAATTCGTCTTCATGCAAAATAACTAAATCGGCATCGTCATCCCAGGGTATTAGTCCTTGGTGACGGACCATCCCAAGCAACGTACCACTAGAGACGGAATATCGGATGCCTGCACGTTCAAAAATCTCGTGGGTGTCTTTTAGCATTTGATACAAGTCCTGTACGGCTTCGGGCTCCATAAAGGTCATGGCTTGAATTTTTGCTGTATCCTGTGATTCTGAAGGTGATGAACACGCTGTAAGAAGTATGGTTATGATTGAGCTCATGAATTGGCGCATGATGATCCTTTATTCAAAGTAATGTGCATCTAAGTGCTTGACTTTATCCTGCAACGGTTTAGAAGGAAGGGCTGGGTTTAATAGTTCGGGGTAGTCTGAAAATTTGATCTTAAATGTTTCAGAGTGTTTGGGCTGAAAATGGCAGGGAACGATATGGCCTTCAGTTTTCCAAGTTGCCCCATAGTAATGCGTTAAATACCACTCTGGTTTATTAATGCAATTGATCATTAATGGGCCAAATGCTTTCATTTTAAATGGGAAAAATGCGTCTTCACTATACCATTCATCTGGAAAGTAATCCCGAGTCATCCAGTTAGAATACACAAAACGTTTTGTTTTAACATCCTGATGCATCACAAAAATATCGATAAATGGGAAAGTTAAATTAGGTCGGCTGTCTAACGAAGGGTTGCCCTTTTTAGAGATACAGTACATTACCGCCTTGTTGGTGTCATAAGTAAAATGATACCCAAGGGCATCAAAGGCGGGTTTTAAATTGATAAGCTTTGGCTCGTCTTCGTGCAATATGGTCAAATCCACGTCGTCATCCCAAGGGATGACACCGCCGTGTCGAATCATTCCTAATGTGGTTCCACCTACGGCGACGTACTTGATGCCAGCTCGATCAAAAATCTCGATGGTATCTTTTAACATTTGATACAGATCTTGCACTGCGTCAGGCTCTAAAAACGCTTCTTTAATAGTAGACATAGAGGGAGTTTGCGGAGGCATGGCTGATACGAGACAAAGGAAGAACGCAACGCACACTAATAATCGTAATATATTATTCATCTTAAAACTCTAATACAGGCAACAGTATAATATTGTTGAAGACATTTTTGAATCAAATTCGTTGTAGGGTTGTCTAACTAATACTTGCGGCGCCTTTTGCCGCACAATGCCTTTTAGGCAGGCAGAGGCAAACCTGCGCCGAAGAGGGGGAAATCTCAAAAGAGCGTAATGCACCCCCCAAATAGGACCAGGAGGTAAGAGAGTTTTTCGTGTAAAATA
>CAZMBF010000005.1:3317-15933 GCA_964564365.1 uncultured Alphaproteobacteria bacterium | reverse complement strand
GATCGTTTGTTTTGATTTGGCTAGGCTTTGAAAGCCCCCTAACGTCACAACATAAAACGTCCCAGACTCACTTTCAATTTTCTTCACAATGCGCCCAACACCCATTAAGGTCTTCCCTAATGCACTTACAACACGCTGTAATTCTCGATCCGCTGTTTCTTGCTTCCTAAAGGAAGCCACACGAATAACATATGCCCCAGCTGTTAACCCCTTAACCGTTACCTGAGGTTTATCAACAACTTTTTTAGGCACCTGAACCTGAATCATCTGCGCATCAGCAGCTTCCGAAACAGTAGGCTTTTTCTTCTCAGAAATAAACTCCTCATTTGCAACTGGTGCAGGCATCTTTACGCCAACGCCCTCGGTAATCTTACGTAAAGAATTCGGCTGATCTAATCTTTTTTTCTCTTCCTTCGGCGCCTCGGGAAACTCATTGCTTTCCAAGGGTTTTTCTTCCACAATCGCTACAGAAGCCCCCGCTTCTTGCTCTTCCGACTGAGATTGCCCTAACCGCTTATAAACCTCTTTATCTTGATTCCCAACCACCTGATTTGCAGATTCATCCGGAGCTTCCTTATAAGGAGTCCCATCAGATTTAATCACCACAACGCCATTTTGGGCATCGCCTTGCTTTGATGAAGCCGAAGAATTAAACACAAACCACAACCCAATAATAAGAACTACGGTTAAAGCAATCAGAATAATCACACCCAGTGGATTTTGAAAAATCCACCACCAGCGTTCTTCCTCACCATAGGCATTCTGAGGCTCTTCGAAAAAAGGCTCTTCATCCCTTATTGGTTTTCTAAAATTTCTGGGCCCTAAGTTGTCATGCATTTAACGCATCTCCTTTACAGGTTCTACTCCATATAAGTTTAATCCACTTGCTATGACAGTAGCAACTGCTTTTAATAAAGCTAATCTAGCCATCGTTACGTTTGGATCTCCCACAATAAATCTTAACGTAGCATCATCTTTACCTTGATTCCATAGTGCGTGAAATTCTGCTGCCAACTCGTATAAATAACCACCAATACGATGGGGTTCACGATGAATGACTGCGCCTTCTACACACCGTGGCCAACCTGCTAATACTTGAATAATCGCTATTTCATTTTCTGAATTCAAACATGAAAAATCAGCGTTCTGTAATTGAGCCTCATCAATCTGCCTCAACTGTGCTTCAGCCTGTCGCAACACGGAATAAACCCTTGCATGGGCATATTGTACATAGAACACTGGGTTATCTTTTGATTGCTCTTTTACTTTATCAAAGTCAAAGTCCAACATCGCATCGTTACGCCGCATTAACATCACAAAGCGAATGACATCTTTGCCCACGGCTTCAACCACATCACGCAGCGTAACAAAGGTTCCTGACCGCTTTGACATCTTTAAGGGCTCGCTCCCTTGCATCAAATTCACCATCTGACACGTCTTAATATCTAAGGTCACGTTATTATCAGAGATTGCATTGACTGCTGCTAACATACGTTTAATATACCCGGCATGGTCCGCACCCCACACGTTGATTTGATAATTGAATCCGCGCTGGAATTTATCAAAGTGATAGGCTATATCCTTTGCAAAGTACGTCCATTCACCATTCGTACGCTTTAACACACGGTCAACATCATCTCCCAATTGAGTGGATCTAAACAGCAACTGTGGTTCCGCAGCCCAATCATCCACATCAATGCCTTTCGGTACATCCAAAACACCCGTATAGATCAATCCTTTTTCTTCCAACATGTCCATAACATCTTCAACAGCGCCCTCGTCTACGATCGCTGTTTCTGACGTAAATACATCATGCTGAATCCCAATCAGATCTAAGTCTGATCGAATCATATCCATCATGGCATCCACGGCATAGGTCTGAAAAAAGTGCAAGTACTCTTCTTCAGATTGCCCCTTAAACGCATCACCATAGTTCTTTGCAATTGACGCACCAACAGACTTTAAATAGTCTCCAGGGTATAACCCAGCGGGGATCTCTCCAATCTCGTCACCCAACGCTTCTAAATACCTTAAATAGGCAGATCTTCCTAACGTTGCCGCCTGAGCCCCTCCATCATTAATATAGTATTCACGCGTAACGTTATATCCACCCTTTTCCATCAAGGCCGCCATCGCATCCCCAACAATCGCCACACGTCCATGCCCTGCATGCATCGGACCCGTTGGGTTCACAGACACATACTCCACATTCATCACTTCGCCTTGCCCGATGTTAGAGTCACCATAGGCTTCTTGTTCTTTAAGAATAGCACTTAGTTGGGCATACCAGAATTCTGGGTGCAGTCGCATATTGATGAATCCAGCACCAGCAATCTCAGCACTGCAAATTTCGTCTAACCCTTGAATAGGTTTCAAGAACATCTCTGAAATCGCACGGGGCGCTTTTCCAGCGCTTTTAGCCAATACCATCGCAACGTTTGTCGACATCTCTCCATGATCTCGACTTTTAGGGGGTTCAACCGTTATTGCATCCAACTTTAAATCACGCGGCAAAGCATCCGTAGATTGTAACTTTTCAATAATGTGAAGTATTTTTTGTTTTATTAACGTATAGCAGTTCATGAATTTTGGCCTAATATTGTGTTTGCCTTATTTAGTACCAAACTTTGACGAAAATAGAAATAAAAAAGCGGAGCTAATGCCCCGCTTTTTTAAAGTTAGAGACTTAATTATTGGCTTACAGCTAACCCTGTACCAATGACTATGTTCTTTTGACTATAACCTTTGTCAGTTCCTTCAGAGTTTTTCTCTGTTTTATTGCTCTCATCAAGCATTGCCAACGTACCCTCTACAAACCAACGGAAACCTTCACGAATGTTTAAGTCAAGTGCTCCGCTAAATACCAATGTTTGGTTTTGGTTTTTAAACTCATTATCCACAGAGGTATCATTCTTACCATTTTTCCATCCCCACATAACACCGGCAGACACGCGTGGCTTCCATGCTACAGAGTCAAACTGATAGCCAAAGGCTCCATGCAATACCTTACCTGCATTTTTATTTTTTTCAGCATCTGTATTTTCATACCCTGTGCTACGACTATCTAACCAACCTAACCCAACATCGAATGTCTTCCATGAGAAAATACCACCCAAGCGGTAACTAACGCTTGTGTTTTGCATAATTGCTTTGTCGCCTTCCATCTTTGAAAGCACATCAGAAAGTCCATACACACCACCAGCAGATGCACGAATACGGATATCACCAAATGTATTGTCATAGTTTACACCAAGAGAAACTGCG
Source organism: uncultured Alphaproteobacteria bacterium (assembly GCA_964564365.1). GTDB lineage: Bacteria > Pseudomonadota > Alphaproteobacteria > UBA6184 > UBA6184 > Bodonicaedibacter. The sequence goes on along the minus strand of CAZMBF010000005.1, from coordinate 12,669 downwards.
TTATTGATTACTTTTGGTTGAATTGAACGCTCACCATCGCCATACACTCCTAAACGTCCATTATATGCACTGCTTGGCTTCCAGTTGAAAACAGCTTGGAATCCTGCTAAACGAGTTGTACGAACTTCAAGCGCGTTAGTATACCCTGTATCGTTAGCATGGCTTAAATCCATAATCCAACGATCTTTTCTAGTTGCACCAGTAGCATCAACAGATTTTTTCAACAATGCTGACCAGTAGCCATTATACCCGTAAGTACCACCCATTACATCAGCACCATCAACTAATGAATACATCGCATCACGTTGAGAACCGATACGAACTTCAACCGTGTCGTAGAAACGACCGAAAACATATGTATCACGCAATAAGCCTTTCAAGTCTTCAGACGCAGCATTCACATCCAACTTAACTTTCGCACCAAATGCTACAACAGAACACCCACCCTCTGTTGTAAAAGTCATCTTAGAGTCTGACAATGCAATAATTTGACGCTTTTTAAAGTCGTCCTTATCAATTGTATCTTCACGCACAGCACCTTTAACATCTGGAACTTGGTGATATAGGTTTCCCCACCATCCAGCAGCAAAATCTGCATTAATCACAAACTTGCCATATGATGCCTTTTCTGGCTTAGCTGCCGTAGACGCCTCAACTCCTGTTGCAGCAAGTAATAATCCTGTAAATACTGAACTTAAAATTAATTTCTTCATTATTTTCTCCATATTGTTAAAAACCATGCAAAAGCATTTTTCATAAGTGATAGTATCTTAGTTTTTTTCAGATGTATGAGATTTTTAAAATATACTACTCATTTTTTTGAGTTGGTGTCACTTTTAAACAACACTCTTGACTAGATTCGCATCAAACTCTAATAAAGATCGCTTGATATCCAGCCCCCAAAGATACCCACCTAAAGATCCTATGCCAACAACTCGATGGCAGGGAACAATCAATGTTAGTGGGTTTTTCCCACAGGCAGACCCCACCGCACGCACGGCCAAAGGACGGTCTATAATAGACGCGACCTGGCTGTAATGAAGCACGGAACCTTTCGGAATATCACACAACGTTGCCCACACCTTTTTCTGAAAGTCAGTTCCTTTTAATTGTATTGGCAACGGCAAAGATGAGTCACTGTCGGTATACCACTGACGTATCTCATCCGCCAACGTGCTGGACTCTTTCACTGGGCTTAAATGCGTTACAGCATCCGGCAACCTGTCCGCACCAAAAAAGCCGGAATAGATCAACTGTGTGTCATAGATAACTGAAAATGGGTAATCACAAATCTGAGCTGAGCTGATTTTAAGCATCTAATTCCGATAGTGTTTCAAATAAACGTGATACACAGCCCATATACATACAATGATAGGCACCCCCACAAACAAACCATACCGCTGAATTCTGTGCATGTTGTCCAGAATTATTTCAAACGTTCCGCCGAAAAAGTATCCAACACAGGCAATAGCCACTGCCCAAACAAGCGCCGCGGGAAAGTTCAGAACGGTAAACCGTTTAGGGCTTAATTGGCTTGCTCCAATCACTAATGGACTAGCTATACGAATACCATAGACAAATCGAAAGGTCATAATAAAAAGATTTTTATACTCATGTAACAAACGAAAGACTTTTTCGGACTTCTTTTTTAAGATTGGAAATCGCTCAAGTAACTTTGGACCATAATAGCGTCCGACAAAAAAGCACCCTTGATCCGCAATCAACGTTCCCAAGAATGCAAACAAAATCACCCATCCTAAATCTAAAACGCCGACATACGCAAAATAGCCCGCAGTCATTAGGATCAGCTCACCCTCGATCGTTGACCCTAAAAAGACTGCTAAATATCCGTAATTCTCAATAAACCACCTCATCTACATTACACCTGCGGAGTGGGCTCCCCACCTACGGGTGGTAAAGACTCATCTGATTTAGCCTTTGTTTTGCGCTTCTTTGGTGGCTCGTCACCCGCCTCTCGAATTGATTTACCTTCAATTACATCGGCAATCTCTGCCCCTGTTAAGGTTTCATATTTTAGCAAAGCTTCAGCTAGGCGATGTAACGCATCAATGTTTTTCGTTAAGATATCTTTAGCTTTCTCGTACCCTTCTGCCACGATCTCACGAACTTTTTGATCAATCATCTCGTATGTCTTTTGAGACACCTTTGCAGACTCATACCCTTGGCTGTTTAAGTTGTAATGCACTGTTCCAAGCTCATCAGATAATCCAAACTCAGTCACCATGGCTTGAGCAATACGCGTAGCCCCTTTGATATCACTGGAAGCCCCGGATGTTACTTTATCTTTTCCAAAGATCGATTCTTCAGCCACTCTCCCGCCCATATAAATGGCTATGTCTGATTTCATTTGAATAAAGCTTCTGGAAATCTGATCCTTCTCAGGCAATTGCTGCACCATACCTAATGCACGCCCTCTTGGAAGAATCGTCGCCTTATGAATGGGATGCGCACTGTCTTTAAGCGTATATGCCACCAACGCATGCCCACCCTCATGGTACGCGGTAAGCGTACGCTCTTCTTCGGACATAATCTTGTTTTTACGTTCAGGCCCCATCAAAATCTTATCTCGCGCCTCATCAAACTCTAAATGTGTGACCGATTTCTTATTGTGGCGCGCCGCCAACAATGCGGCTTCATTTACTAAGTTCTGAAGATCCGCACCCGAAAAGCCAGGTGTCCCACGAGCAACCACATTTAAATCAACGTCAGCCGCCAAAGGCACGCGCTTTGTGTGTACATTTAAGATAGCCTCACGACCTTTTAGATCTGCTAAATCAACATTCACCTGACGATCAAAGCGACCAGGACGCAATAGCGCAGGATCCAACACATCCGCACGGTTGGTTGCGGCAATGATGATGACTGTATCGTTTTCCTCGAACCCATCCATTTCAACCAATAATTGGTTCAACGTTTGCTCACGTTCGTCATTACCCCCACCATATCCAACACCACGATGGCGACCAACAGCATCAATTTCATCGATAAAGATAATACATGGCGCACTTTTGCGGCCTTGTTCAAACATATCGCGCACACGGCTAGCACCCACGCCAACAAACATTTCCACAAAGTCAGAACCTGAAATGCTAAAGAAGGGTGCATTTGCCTCACCTGCCACTGCTCGCGCCAATAGCGTTTTACCCGTACCGGGAGGGCCCACAAGCAACACGCCTCTGGGGATCTTTCCACCCAGCTTATGATACTTTTCTGGGCTTTTCAAAAACTGAACGACCTCGGCCAACTCTTCTTTTGCTTCTTCAACACCCGCTACATCTGCAAATGTCACTTTCTTAGAGTTTGGGGTAAGCTTTGCTTTAGACTTACCAAATCCCATAGCTTTATTAGTACCGCCCTGCATTTGACGCAATGCAAAAATCCAGATGGCAATCAGGATAATCATAGGCAACGTGTGCGCCAAGAACGACCACAAGTTCCAACCATCCTCCAAAGGTTGCTCTTTAAATGGGATTTTCGCCTTTTGTAAGCGCTCAATAATGTTTTGGTCACGCAGGCTGTAAGACTTAAACACGGAACCATCTTCTAAAATACCCACGATTGCCGCCCCACGAATGGTCACCTGGCGAATCTGGTTATTATCAACCTTATTCAAAAACTCAGAATACGAAAGCTCTTGCTGGGCTTTCTGCCCCCCACCTTCACTAAATAAATTCAAAACCAACAGCAGTGATGCAACGATCACGACCCACATTACAAAGTTTTTACTTAATTGCTTCACGATCTATTCCTTAATTCAGGTGTTTTCAGCTAGTCTACATGGAAGTTACTTACAAAGTCTTTACGGACCTTTAGGCAATCTCATTTCCTTCAAAGTATCATAATGCTTTTATCGAAACAAGCGACGATCTAAGTATTATTTTCAATAAAGACATGTCACTACGTTTTGCTCAAAAGCCCACAGTTGAGGGCTTCTTCTTATATCAACTGCATTAATGATGACTCAATCTTTTGAAGCCGTTCATTTAATGCAATCTCACGATCTTTGTTTTCATCGATGATCTCTTGTGGAGCACGCGCAACAAAGTCTGCGTTAGATAACTTACCGGTAACCACCTTTAAGTCAGCCAACACTTTTGCTTTTTCCTTGTGTAAACGAGCATGCTCTGCTTCTAAGTCGATAACATCACGAATGTTCAACTGGAATAACGTCTTTCCTGAAATCACGTTCAATGGTTTTCCAACAGACTCACCTAACGAAACTCTAGCCAATCGTTCAATCAAGGTCTGGTTTCTGTTCAGGTAGTCTTTCTCTAGCGCACTGTCCGACACAAAGCCAGCCTGAACAATTGTTGCAACCGGTACGTTTAATTCTGCCCGTGCGGCACGAATTGCAGTGATAGACTCCACCACCCAGTTCATTTCTGTTAATGCTGCACCATCATGTTCGATGGCGTCTGGCCATGCATGCTCTAACAAGAACTCAGTTGCATTCTCAGGCATAAAGGCTGCCCAAATTTCGTCAGTCACAAATGGCATAATAGGGTGCATTAGGATTAACAAGCGCTTCAAAACCCACGCCATAGTCGCCCTAGTTTCAGCCTTTGTAACCTCATCTTGACCATTCAAGATTGGCTTTGTAAACTCAATATACCAATCACAGAACGCATTGCGCACCGCTGCATACAACAGGTTCGAAGCATCATGCAAACGATACTCATTCAGAGCAGCTGTCACATCTGTAGTGAGGATTTCCAGCGCACTACCAATCCAACGGTTTACCGTTAACTTTGCGTCAGACACAGGATGAAAGCCCGGCACCAATTCAACAGAATGCATTTTTGCATATTTTGCAGCATTCCACAGTTTCGTCACAAAGTTTCTAGAACTTTCAACCTTATCCATCGACATGCGTACATCACGACCATGTACAGCAAGGCTACCTAACGTAAACCGCAACGCATCTGCACCATACTGTTCAATCACAACCAACGGGTCAATCACATTGCCCTTGGTTTTAGACATTTTCTGTCCTTTTTCATCACGAATCAAGGGGTGGATGTACACCACTTTAAAGGGCACCTTCCCCATAAAGTGAATCCCCATCATCATCATTCTAGCAACCCAAAAGAAGATAATATCGAAACCCGTAACCAGCACATCTGTACTGTAATAGTGTGATAACTCTTGCGTCGATGCTGGCCAACCTAAAGTTGAGAATGGCCACAACGCTGACGAGAACCAGGTATCCAACACATCATCATCCTGTGTTAGCTCAACGACATGACCATAGTGATCTTTAGCTTCTATATGCGCAACGTCTTCTGATTCTGCCACAAACACATGACCATCAGGCCCGTACCAAGCAGGTATTCGATGCCCCCACCATAATTGGCGCGAAATACACCAAGGTCGTATGTTGTTTAACCATTCAAAATAGGTGTGTTTCCAGTTATCCGGCACAAATACCATCTGCCCTGTTTCAACGGCTTCCAATGCTGGTTTTGCAAGCACAGCCGCATCCACAAACCATTGATCCATTAACTTGGGCTCTAACTGAATCCCCGAACGATCCCCATGCGGCACCAAATGTTTGTGGTCTTCGGTTCTATCTAGGTAGCCAAGCATTTCCATTTCTGCAACAGCTTGTTTTCTAGCCTCAAACCGCTCCAACCCCTGGAACGCCTCTGGACAGTTTTCGTTCATCTTACCGTGAATGTCCATCACATTGATTTGCTCTAAGCCATGACGCACTCCAACCTCAAAGTCATTAAAGTCATGAGCTGGCGTAATCTTAACGGCCCCCGTTCCCTTTTCAGGATCTGGGTATTCATCTGCAATAATAGGGATCTCTCGGTTGTTTAATGGAATCCGAACTTTCTGACCGATGAGCGCTTGGTATCGCTCATCATCAGGGTGAACAGCCACTGCAGCATCGCCAAACAACGTCTCTGGGCGAGTCGTTCCCACAACAATAAACTGAGACGGATCTGACACCAACGGATAGCGCAAATAATACATCTTGCCATTAACTTCTTTTTCTTCGACCTCAAGGTCAGACAACGCAGTCAACAGCTTACAATCCCAGTTAACTAAGCGTTTGTCACGGTAAATGAGCTTTTGGTTGTATAGCTCAACAAACACTTTACGCACAGCTTCGGACAAGCCCTCGTCTAACGTAAACCTAGACCGTGCCCAATCCGCAGTAATTCCCATTTGCATTTGCTGGTCAACAATCGCACTACCGTATTTCTCTTTCCATGCCCACACATGGTTCAAGAACTGTTCACGCCCCAAATCATGGCGATTAATCCCTTCCGCATTCAGTTGACGCTCAACCACCATCTGCGTCGCAATACCCGCATGATCCGTACCCGGTTGATAGAGGGTGTCTTTGCCTTTCATTTTTTGATATCGCAGCAACACGTCTTGAATCGTATAGGTCAATGCATGCCCAAGGTGTAAGTTACCCGTTACATTGGGCGGAGGCATCATAATCGTAAAAGGCTCTTTACCGCTTTTAGGATTACATGCGAACAATCCCTTTTTCATCCAGTGTTCATACAACCGCTTTTGCGCTTCGTGATGCTGATAGTTTTGCGAAAGTTCCGACATTCTATATTCCTGTAAGTTCAACCAATAAATAAGAGTGTTATACCATAAAAAAAAGCATCCAGAAATAAGTTCTGAATAGTTCAGATCAAATCAGAAGATTGTCAAAAGACGTTAGACTATAAACGAACCCAGTCCGGCTTAAAGACGATCGCCTTATCGTGATTGACGTTTACTGACACAACGTCGTGCTCTTTGATTGGAATTATATCAAGCCGTAACATCGCTAAAGCCAAGCAACCCTGCACAGCTTTGACGTCTCCCACATCTTGACCTTGATAGAGAACAGCATCTCCCACATTAACTTGACCATGGACCTCATCAAATTGCAGAGGCAATAGGCGCTTTCTTATCTGCCCAACGTGCTTTGTGCGGGACATCAATTCTTGCCCCATATAACAGCCCTTTGAAAAGGAAATACCATTTAAGTCTTCAAATCCCCATTCCAAGATGATTGATCGATCTTTTTCAAAATCCTGACTGTCGGGAATCCCCAACCCCAAGCATAGATGACGATACTGTTCATATGTTTCGGTTAATGACAAAGGTGAATCCGAAATGACCCAATATCCAAGATCTTCACACCGTGGATCTTTAAAGCTAACACATGATTCCTCTGCGGGAACATCAAAACAACCATAAACCTTAGCAGATTCAGAAGCAGCCTGAAATTGTACATCTAATCGCAATTTATAAGGCTGAAGCCGCTTTAACACCCCCTCTGCATCTTCCGCTATCACTGCCAACTCTTGATCCACAGCGACCACAAAAAAATCAAACTGATATCGACCATTTGGCGTTAATAGCGCAGTATAAATCGCAAGTTGCTGACCTTTCTCTAACACACTAATGTCTTGAGTAATCAGCCCATTTAGAAAACGATACCGATCTGCACCAGAAATATAAAACACCTTACGATTAGGATCTACAAACATACTTAGCTCTTAACTATTTTCTTACTTAAGATAGTAAAATTTAGACTGATCTCAAAGACTTATTTCATATCATTGAAATATAATTAATCATTTACAAAATATGTAACATTCGTTACAACACGCGCACGCAAATAAGGCGATGACTTACCATACCCATAATCTACATATTCTGACGCATCATTCCTTAATCGAATGGAAAAAGCCCCCTGTCTTGCATCTTTAATCTTTCCAATCTGACTTTTGGTGTTATCGGCCAACTCAAATGCTGCTTTATAGGCATTTTCAGAGGCTTCCTTTAACATATCTGGTTTAATGGCGTTCACTTAGTATAAAAGAACTTTGGCTCTATAGATCCATTAAATAAGATGCCTTGAGCAAGACAGGCATTAATTGCAGGCCCAGACTTATATAGTTTTTCGACATCCGAAGTTTTGATCTCTATGTTAAATTTTAATACATAGAAGGTCTTTGTCTTCTCACCATCATTTGACCCTCGTATCTGTTGTTGTGACGAAGCAGGAAAATCAGCTTTTACTTCTTCTGACTTATACCCTGATTTTAACAAAGCATTTATTACAATTTTCTTTTGTTCTTCCGCTTTCTGCAACAACGCCTGCAGGTCTTTTCCCTTAACTGAGATCAAAAGCCTCAAAGCACTCTGATCAGCCACAACATCTTTTCGCTTAGACCTTTTACATGAATTGATCGATGCTTGCGATTATAGTCTTACATCCATGCATGAGCGTCTCCTCTTAAATATTATGAAGTAATTCTAATATAGTATAATGTTGTCTTTTAACAAAAACCCCCTTATTAGAATAGGGGGGTACCTTAGACTGTTATTATCGCAACCTTAGCCAACCACCATACCATGACTTAGGCTTAGCTTTAGAAGAAGATTCTGCTGCATTGTGCATCTGGGTACAGAAGCTATTAGCCTTATTAAGGGTTAGATCGTCTACCTTTTCGCCCTCACCTAATGCAACGGCTATGTAAGCAGCCATTTTTTGACAGTTTCCAGTTCCTGGCAATTGAATCCCCACTGGACGATATTCCACAGAAACATTCGAATCTTTTAGTTTCAGCTTATTAAATGCTTCTTCACATAACAAGCTGGCGTTTGACAAATAGCATCCACTTAATCCCATCTGGGAATCTAATATTCTAACAGATGACAAAGAGCCCGAATCATCGTAAATAGTTTCCATCGTCACCCGGTGCATAATGTGCTCGCCAGAAACATAATTCATTAACTGAAGGTTCAAAGGTAAATATACCTTCTTAACATTACTTTGCTTTTGAATCTTACTTGCTTTTGCCAAAGCCCCCTTAAGACCCAGCCCCTCATACCCTTGGGAAATAACATCATCGCAAGCCTGCATTGAAATCACACTTTGACTGTTATTTTCTAGCAACAGCTGCTGCTTGCTATTCACTGTCCAATTTGTCTTGAGGTTATCTAATTTAGTTAACGTAGACCATGATTGACAAGAGCCGCTTTCAACACCCATCCATCGATTGGATCTTAAATATTGATAAGCAACATCCAAAGTTCCAGAGGCCATTCGCTTTCCATACGACCACCAACTTTCTGTGATAACTGCAGTAGCAACAGGCTCTACAACTGCTGCGCGATCAGTTGCAACAACACTTTGTTCAACCGAAGTTGCTTCGTGTTCAACCTGATCCGCAGAGTTGCTATGTAAGAACGAAGAAACACTATCCTCTAATACACATGAGCTTGTAGAATTTACTTGTTCAAAATCTACGCCAGAGTTGCTATGTAAGAACGAAGAAACACTATCCTCTAATACACATGAGCTTGT
>CAZMBF010000005.1:0-3217 GCA_964564365.1 uncultured Alphaproteobacteria bacterium | reverse complement strand
AGAATTTACTTGTTCAAAATCTACGCCTTCGAGTGTTTTCACAAAAGAAGTTTCAGAACGTGCGCAAACAACTGACACCATGGCACAACTCATGGTTAATAGATATAATCTCATAATTAATCTCCTCGACCACTCTTATAGTTACATATTTGCAACAAGTCAAGATGTTTTGACAAAAAAATTAACTGTTTGTTGAAAAAATTGAGTGCACATAATCCCAACGTCTCTTTTTCTTTCTATCCCCGCAAAAATCGTTTATAACCCTAAATAGAGACTGATAAAGGGATACTCATGACAACGACTCAAAAAACATTATGCTTAATTGATGGATCAGGGTTTATTTTTAGGGCGTTTTATGCCCTCCCACCGCTATCTCGGCCGGATGGGACGCCAGTTGGCGCAGTGTTTGGATTTACGTCCATGTTAATGAACTTGATTGAAGCGCATAAGCATGACCTGTGGGCAGTTATTTTTGATGCAAAGCGTCATAACTTTCGTCATGAGCTATACCCCGACTACAAAGCGAACAGAGCTTCCCCACCACCAGAGTTAGTCCCTCAGTTTTCCCTTATCCGAAACGTCTGTACTACATTTGATGTTCCTGCCGTTGAAATGGAGGGGTATGAAGCAGATGATTTGATTGCAACCTACGCCCACCAAGCCGCTAAAGATGGGTATAAGGTAACCATCGTTTCTGGCGACAAAGATTTGATGCAACTAATGGATGGTAACGTAGAGCTAATTGATCCCATTAAAAACCGTGTTCTAACCCATGAGGACGTTCTAAAAAAGTTTGGTGTTCTGCCTAACAAAGTAGCAGATGTGCAGGCCTTAATGGGGGATACCACCGACAACGTTCCTGGCGTCCCAGGGATTGGCCCAAAAACCGCCTCAGAACTTATCACTACCTATGGTGACCTTGAATCCCTCTTAAAAAATGCACATACCATTCCTCAGGTCAAACGCCGCGAGTTCATTCAAACGCATACCGGAAACGCTCGATTATCAAAGCAGCTAGTCTTGTTAAAAGCAGATGTTCCTGTCGCTGTGCCCTATCAAGCGTTAAAGCCTCAACCAATGAATCATGACAAAATCATGAACTTTATTACTGAACAAGGGTTTCATCGCTTAAAATCACGAGTCCTTAACTTTTTTGCCTCCAATACAGCAGCACCCCCGCAAACACAACAATCCGTCAAAGGAAGCTTTAGCTGTATTACAACCATTGACCAATTGCGTGAATCCGTACGCAACATTGAATCCTTAGGATATATGGCCATTGACACAGAAACGGATGGCCTTAACACCTTTACTTGTAATCTAATTGGCATATCTTTAGCTTGGAATGCTGAGGAAGGCGTGTATATACCCATCAATCACAAAGACGCCGCAGGCAATCGCCTCCATGATCAACTGTCATTAGACGATATACGCCCCGTTTTATTACCTATGTTACAAAATTCTGGAGTCTTGAAAATAGGCCACAATATTAAGTTTGATGCCGAGGTACTGGCCAGCCATGGACTTCCTTTAGATTCTACAATCGCAGACACCATTGTAATGTCTTATACATTGGACATGGGACGCAACAACCACGGCATGGATGAGCTTGCCTTAAAATATTTCAACCATGCCATGGTGTCATTCAAAGAGGTTATTTCAACAGCGCCTAAACTCAATCGCAAAGAACCAACTTTTGACTATGTCGCCATCGATAAAGCCACAGAATATGCTGCCGAAGATGCATGGATGACATTCTTATTACATGAAACCCTTAAAAAGCGTCTGATAGATGAAAAGTGTACAGGACTTTATCATAGCTTAGATCGCCCCCTGATTCCCGTTATTGTTGCGATGGAGTCAGCAGGCGTTAAGATCGATACAGATTACTTAAACGACCTTAGTGAACGCTTCGAAAACGAGTGTAAACAATTAGAGCATCGTATCTTTCAATTGGCAGGACACGAATTCAACGTGGGATCTCCAAAGCAGTTATCTGAAGTATTGTTTGAGCACCTCAACTTACCCACTGATCAAAAGAAAGGAAAGTCCGGACATTACAGCACCGACAGCGATGTCTTGGAATCCCTTGCCCATCAAGGACACCAAATCGCAGAGCATCTGCTATCATGGCGCCAATACAACAAGCTAATCAACACCTATACGCGTCTATTACCCGAAAAGATTAACCCCAAAACATACAGAATTCATACGAACTTTGGATTAAACATTACCACGACAGGTAGGTTATCATCATCTGACCCTAACCTACAAAACATTCCTATCCGAACAGAGGCAGGGCGTTTGATTCGAAAAGCCTTTATCGCTGAGCAAGGATTTAAGTTAGTATCATTCGACTATTCTCAAATTGAGTTAAGGTTATTAGCCCATATCGCAGATATCCATGAGTTAAAAGAAGCCTTTAATCATAACCAAGATATTCATACGCTAACTGCGTCTCACGTGTTGGGCATTCCCTTAGATCAGATTACCCCTGATCAACGTCGCAGCGCAAAAGCAATCAACTTTGGAATCATTTATGGCATCAGCGCCTTTGGCCTATCTAACCAGCTTGGCGTCTCAAAATCCCAAGCCCAAGCCTATATTGATGCATACTTTGCACGATATACAGGCATTAAAGAATACATGGACAACACCATTCAACATGCACGGTCTCATGGCTATGTGACAACGCTATTCGGTCACAAAGCATATATTCGTGGTCTTGAGGATCGAAATTATGCAATGCGCAACTATGCAGAACGCCAAGCGATTAACGCCCCCATTCAAGGTTCAAATGCTGATATTATCAAAAAGGCTATGATTCAAATACATGACCAGATCACGCGTCAAGCTCTTTCGGCAAAAATGCTGCTGCAAGTTCACGACGAATTAGTCTTTGAGATTCCAACCGAAAACGTTGATGCAGAAGTCCCCATCATTCAATCCATCATGGAAAATGCTGCGAACATCAGCATTCCTGTGGTTGTAGACTACGGCGTTGCAGACAATTGGGCGGACGCACATTAAAAAATTGGGGCCGTTGGTGCGATTCTTGGAAATCTCTTTATTCTAAAAGAACAGACGAACCTTAAGCAAACCATTGTCCAAGTTCAGATAGAGATGAGACGTATAGATAGAAGGTAATACAGGGGGATCCCTCTGTATTACCTTCTTGAAATGTAACAAAAAAGCCTCCAGGATGGGAGCGTAAAAC
>CAZMBF010000004.1:0-16249 GCA_964564365.1 uncultured Alphaproteobacteria bacterium | reverse complement strand
TTAAACAACTCTTTCAACCAAACTATATCATATTTTGATCGCCGGGGTAATATTATATGAATTACTTGATGAACGAGTAAGCAAAAAAACTGCCTTTTGTCAGAATCTTATCGGTCATAATGGTTCTTAGTCAGCTTCTTAAGCGCCAGATCTTTCTTCAGTTTTGACAAGTATTCTAACATGGTTTTGCCGTCTAAATGATCCATTTCATGCAAAATGCATCGCGCATGCAATCCGACAAAGGCCTCTGTTTTTTCAGCGCCAGTCTCATCTAGATATTTAATTTTTACTGAGGTTGAGCGCTCTATGGGAACACCTTGACCGGGGACAGAAAGACACCCCTCTTCCATAGTCCCCTTTTCTTCAGATGCCCAAACAACCTCTGGATTAACAATACAATAAAGCCTTGGTCCTATAGGGTCGGTCTTATCTTTTTCGATGCTATTGTCTTCGCCCACATCCATCACCAACATGCGTTTTGAGATTCCCACCTGATTGGCAGCAAGACCAATGCCGCTGTTTGCGTACATTGTTTCTGCCATGTCTTTAAGTTGTTGCTTAATAAGATCGTTAACAGACTCAATCGACGTTGTAGCGGTCGATAAAATTGGATGGGGGGCAATTAAAACTTTAAGCACAGCCATTTTGTATTTCCTTAATCTTTTGTATCTGTAGTGTAAAATTCGGGAGAGTTCAAGTCTCTTACGGTTTTTTCTATGGGAGAAACGTCCGAAATTTCTTCCGAGGCTGACACAACGTCAAGCTCTTTCAAGCGACGGGCAGAAACGAGCACGCGCTTTTCAAGCGTTCCCACAGATTGATTATAGGCATCAACCACCCCATGGATATTGCGACCAAGCTTTGAGAAGTGATCGCCCATGTCAGACAATCGTTTGTACAGCTCTTTTCCGATGCGACTTATTTCATAAGCATTTTCTGTCATTTTTTCTTGTCGCCATCCGAACGCGACCGCGCGCAGCAACGCAATTAAGGTTGTTGGGGTCGCAAGAATTACTTTTTCTTCTACGCCAGCCTCAATCAGCCCCGGATCCATTTCTAAGGCCGCAGAAAAGAAAACCTCGCCCGGCAAAAACAAAACTACAAATTCTGGAGCGGGCTGCAAGTCTAGCTGATCCCAGTAGCTTTTGCTGCTTAGCTGTTTAATATGTTGGCGAATTTGACGCGCGTGTTGACGCACATGCTCTTTCTTTTGTTCTTCGTCAGGAGTATCCAAAGCATCTAAATATGCAGAAAGCGGGGCTTTGGCGTCTACTACAATTTTTTTTCCTCCGGGTAAGTTGACGACCATGTCGGGGCGCAGTCTGCGATCTTCTCCCGAAACATGAACTTGCTCCACAAAGTCACAATGGGCAATCATCCCAGCCATTTCAACAACGCGCTTTAATTGCATCTCGCCCCATTGCCCTCTAACTGTTGGAGCTCTGAGTGCCTTAACTAAGTTAGAGGTTTCTGTGTGCAGTGCTTTTTGTGTGTCTAGTAAAGAGTTTAAGTGCTGCTTAATGCCTTCATAAGCACCAACGCGGTTTTTTTCAAGCTCTTGAATCTTTGTGTCTACGTCTTTTAACGAGACTTGCAGGGGCTGAATCATTTCGTGGATCGATTTATGTCGGTGACTCAGCTCTGTTTGGGCTTGTTGATGAAACGCCCCCAGAGATTCTTTTGCAAGCTCTAAGAAGCTTTGGTTGTTGGTTTTTAAAGCATCTGCCGACAAGGCTTTAAATTGATCCGAGAATTGCCGGTGAACGTTTTCCATATACGAAAGCTTTTCTTCAAAGCTGTTTCGCTCTTGCTCAAGTATAATCGCAAGCTCGCGCCGCTGACTTTCGGACTCTATATATCTGGACTGTATGCGCTCGTACCGACGCTGGAACATAACCACAGCTACAGCAAAAATAAAGCCAACGCATATAAAAATAATAAGATCTAAGGACATTTTGTTTCACATTACTCGGTTGTAGTTTACCGTTATAAATAATAAAGGCAACTATAAAAGTTGCCTTTATTAAGGAGATCGCATTTGAGATTATAACTCTTATTAGTTTTATTAAGAGCTATAAATATTGTATAGCATTTTTATATCTTCAGGTCAAGCGTTTATTTTTGTGTACAAGTTCAATACAAATGAGACACTTAGGCCGCCACATGATTGAAGAAGTAAGCCACCGAGGAGAAAGGCGAAACAAGATAGATAGAGAAGATATATTCAATCGATTTTAGAAAAAGTATTCAAGATCTCATTGTGTGTCCGGATGCGTATCAGTATTAATAAGCAAACGCCTTGGTGTGACCTATATATAAACTCTAGAACATCCAAAAGCGGATCATGAAAACGATCTGCGTATTGCCAACAGATGGACAAACATCTGAACAATGGTCGCCCCATAGTATATATTGATGAAAGTGGCTTCAGTCATGATATGCCTAGAACTAATGGGTATTCAAAGTAAGGACAGCGGGTTTTATGGGGATCATTAATTCTCACCTCTAGCTTTCAATCTAAAGACAAGGAAAGCTAAGCTCTAGCGCTTCGAGAGTTTGGCTTAAATGAGATGTGTACCTTCTAATAGAAAACCACCTCACTTAACATATAATTAACCCTTGACTCCGAATACAGCATCTCTTTAGCTACGATGAAACTGACAACTTTTCAACGCACAAGTCTAAGATCTCAAAGTCTTTACACTCAATTATTAGGGTAGGCTTATCATTGACAATATTTATTTTAACTGGGCTTTGTAATACCTCAGATAGGTGTGATTGAACAGCCAGCGTATCAACATCATCATAAGGTTCAAACTTTTGTTTCTGTCGCAGTGGATTCTGGGGCTGTGATCGACCTGGTGAAGTCTTTCGTGATTTGATTTTGTGCTCAACATCTCTTACACTCAAAGCATTTTGAACAATTTCTTGAATTAGTTGAGTTTGTTCGTCCAGCGTTAGTCCGACTAGTGCTCTTGCATGTCCCGCAGAAATTCCCTTTGCCTGGATCTCTTCTTTAACTTGAGAATCAAGAGTGTTTAATCTTAAAACATTCGATATATAGCTACGACTTTTCCCTAATACATGAGCCAATTCTTCGTGAGTGTAGTTATACTCCATTCTTAGTTTTTCATAGGTGTCAGCTTCTTCTATAGCGGTAAGATTTTCTCGTTGTATATTCTCAATAATTGCATAGTGCAACACTTCTCTGTCCGAAGCCTCTTTGACGATGACTGGAATAAACCTTAAACCAGCTTTTTTGCAGGCTCGCCAACGACGCTCCCCTGCAATAATTTCGTAGTTATCGTTGTTTGTTTGACGAACGATTATTGGTTGCAATACGCCGTTTTGACGAATAGAGGTAGCAAGCTCATCAAGCTCAACTTCTGAAAAATGCTTTCTAGGCTGAAATGGGCATGGACAGATGTGATCTACATTTACTTGAAATATATCTTGTCCAGGATTATCTGATGATGCCGAAATTTCTGGGCCTAACAAGGAAGAGAGCCCTGTACCTAGTGCTGATTTTTTTTTGTCCATTTTTCCTCTTCCTTATCTGTCCTATGCGCGCGTTCGCGTTCTATAAATTCTTTAGCTAGCTGAACATACGACTGAGAACCAGGACACTTATAATTATATAGCAACACAGGCTTCCCAAACGACGGAGCCTCTGAGACTTTAACATTTCTAGGCACAACTGTTTGATAAACTAATCCCTTAAAGTTTTCACGCACTTCAGATTCTACGTGTACACTTAAATTACTGCGTTTATCAGCCATTGTAAGAATTATACCTTGAATATCAAGATTTCTATTAAAGTTTTGTTGTATTCTTTGAATAGTTTTCAATAACTGTGCCAACCCTTCCATGGCATAAAACTCACATTGAGTGGGAATCAGAACGCTGTTGCAGGCTACCAAAGCATTAATGGTTAACAGGCCCAGCGTTGGTGGAGTGTCTATAAATACATAGTCAAAATCTGCAAATTCATTTTCAACCACTTTCTTTAATAAATATTCTCGATTTTCCATGTTCGAAATTTCTACTGCAATCGCAGAAAGATCATTGTTTGCAGGAATAACATACAAGCCAGGAACCTCAGTTTTTTGAACAGCATCTCTGGGTGATATGGAGTTTAAAAAAATTGAATAGCTATTCAATTTTCGTTGCGACGGAGTAATTCCAAACCCTGTTGAGGCGTTGCCTTGCGGATCAAGGTCTATCAACAGAATTTTCTTGGGTATTGTACTTAATGCTGTGGCTAAATTTACAGCTGTGGTGGTTTTTCCAACCCCTCCTTTTTGATTTGCAACCGTAATAACTTTTACCATTTTTGTCCAGTTATCCTATGTTTGTTAACCTTTTAAGTAGAATATCAGATTTATCCTTTAGAAGAAACTATAATATATTTTGAAATACAAGGTCGTATTTTTGAGAATTGTTTCACGTGAAACAGCTAGAATTGATATTTAATGATGGAAGAGTTCGAGCCTAAAAGGCTTTTGATCTTTTCTATGCGACTTATTTGCCCAACACCCATATCAGAAATCTCTGTATCAACGCTTACTCCTTTGAGAAAGAGTCCTCGAGAGTGATCTTTTCTGATCAGGTTTTGGGAAAGGGCAACTAATACAGAGAGTGAGGCCAGGCCGCGAGAGCATACAATATCAAATCGATCATCAGTGGGCGGGCAGTATTTTTCAATTCTAGAACAAATAACTTCAACGCTGGAACCTGTTTCACGTGAAACATTTTCCAAAAAGACACACTTCTTCTGATCAGATTCAATTAAAGTGACATTAAATCCGCATAGTGCTAAAACCATACCTGGAAACCCAGCGCCACTTCCAATGTCAACAATTCTATCTGACCGAGACAACAAAGGAACCAGCTGTAAAGAATCCTCAAAATGACGCAACCATACATTTGATAGCGTGCTCCTAGCAACAAGATTTAAGCTAGTCGACCACTTAACCAACAGCTTTTCATAGATATCAAGCTTGTGTCGTAGCCTGATAACGCGAGATGAAGAAAACACACAACCTCCAATAAACAATAAGAAAGTAATGAAGAATATACTTGTTGTCAAGTGAAATAGTTGATAATATGAACCAATTAACTTATAACTTTTGGAGAAAACGATGAAAAAACAAGGGCATCCCGACTATCACCAAATTACCGTAACTATGACAGATGGATCTACATTCAAAACCCGATCCACCTGGGGTAAAGAGGGAGACAAAATCAGTCTTGATATCGACCCACTTTCTCACCCAGCTTGGACTGGTGGTGGCCACAAGCTTATTGATACAGATGGTCAATTAGGTCGATTTAAAAAGCGTTTTGACGCATTTAAACTTTCTTAGTATACAAAAAATGATGCAGCCTGAAAAAAAACCATCAGACCCCAGATTTTGCTCTGGACCGTGCGCTAAAATTCCTGGATGGGATTTAAACCTATTGCAAAAAGCAATGCTGGGAAGATCGCATCGTTCAAAAGATGGGCAGGCTGCTATCAAATTAATGCTTGATAAAACAAAGCAGATTCTACAAATTCCCGATAGTTATCAAGTTGCTTTAGTTCCTGGCTCTGCAACCGGCGCTATCACTATGGCCATGTGGAATTTTCTTGGCTCACGTCCGGTCGATGTTTTGGCTTGGGATGCTTTCGGAAAACGCTGGGCAAATGACTTAAAAAATCTAAACATACCCTTGAACATATATGAAGCTCCTTATGGGGAAGTTTCAGATGTTTCAAACGTATCACCGCAAAATGACTTGCTCTTCGTGTGGAATGCAACCTCAACAGGATCAAGTATAGGAAACATTGACTGGTATGTGTCGGGCGAAGGTCTAACACTATGTGATGCAACATCTGCAGCCTTTTGTTCCGACCTACCCTGGGAAAAACTTGATATTACTTGCTTTTCATGGCAAAAGGCTATGGGGGGGGAGGCCGCTCATGGGCTAATCGTGTTAAGCCCGAAGGCGCTAAAACGACTGGATGAATATACACCAAATTGGGCCGTTCCATATATGTTGAATCTAAAGGGGTCTGCTGGCATTCGAAGGGATATATTCGAAGGCGTCGCGATTAACACGCCATCCATGTTATGCATAGAAGATTTTATGCATAGCTTGAGTTGGGCTGAGAACAACGGTGGTTTGTCATATTTACTCAACCGCACTGAGCAAAACTATAATGTTGTTTCTGATTGGGTTAATAATCGCCCATGGACCAGGTTCTTGATTCAAGAAGAGCGTTTTAGATCAAGAGCAACGTCGTGTATTCAGCTTTTGAAGAACGGAGCCCCCATCGGTGATGAGCAAATCTCGAATATCACCCAAATTCTTGCTAAAGAAAATGTTGCGCATGATATCAGGGGCTACAAAGGAACACCCTCAAATTTAAGAATTTGGACAGGTCCAACCGTCGAATCATCTAATATCAAAACTCTATTAGACTGGTTAGATTGGGTTTGGGGAGAACACACTCTTCAATGATTCGTCGGCGAAGTTTCACTGTTGCTACTTTGGTTGCTTTGTTCGGAACACTCTTCATTTATGTAACATCGACTGCAGAACAGGGGGGCGCCAAAACAAATCGTTTAAGTATTTATACATGGCTGGACTTTATCCCGCCTACACTTCACAAGAAATTTGAAGATCAAACTAATATCAAGGTATATGTTGACTACATAGATTCAGATGAAGGGCTAGAAGCAAAGCTTCTTACGGGGAAATCCGAATACGACATTGTATATCCCTCGACACCTTATGTGTTTCGCCATATTCAATTGAATCTGTATAAGCCATTAAACAACAAAGATATTCCAAACCTTAAGAACATTGATCATGAATTCATAACGGATTTTCAAGTAAACGATCAACTGTATGCGCTACCTTATTTATGGGGCACCAGTGGATTTGCTTATGATGTTGAGGCCTTCGAGCAAGCCTTCCCAAACGAACAAATTGACAGTTGGTCATTTGTGTTTGATCCAGAAAAACTAAAAAAAATATCCATAAAAGGTGTGTCAGCAACAGCCAGCGGCAATGAATTGTTTTGCGCAGTACAATTTTGGAAAGCAAGACCGATTACCGAAATCTCTCCCTCCTCCATTCAAGTAACCGCCGCCGACGCACATGAAGCTCGACCATATTGGAGAGTTTTTCTAACATCCGAAGCCGCTATTCAAGCACTTGGATCTGGGGAAGTTGTCCTTGCTTTTATGTGGAGTGGCGATGCCTTGGTCGCTCAAAAGCTCAGCTCACTCCGCAACAAAAAAATCGAATATGTCATACCCAAAGAGGGCGCGTTAAAATGGATAGACTCACTAGCTATTCCACAGAATGCACCCAATGCATCCGCGGCATATCAGTTTATTAACTTTTTACTTGAACCTGAGCACATTGCGGAAGTCACAAATTATGTCAAGTTTGCAAACACAAGCTCACGATCAAAGAAATATATTGCTTCAGAACTTTTAAATAATAAGATCGTTTACCCTGACGGGGTCGCGTTAGATAATTTACATCTTAATAAACGTTCGCATCCTCAATTTGAGCGTACTATGAATCGACATTTTTTTAAAATTCTAGTAGGATACTAATTCAATTATATCGGAATCAAGTTGTGGAAAAAAGACGCAGTGAGCCTTGGCAATCATTTGATGAAATACCTCAAATCCAAATTGAGGGCATTTCAAAACGATTTGGTAACTTCCCAGCCTTACGCAAGTTAGATCTTGAGATATATAAGGGCGAGTTTTTCTCTCTACTGGGGGGCTCTGGCTGTGGTAAAACAACACTATTACGAATATTGGGTGGCTTTGAGCAACCTTCTCATGGGCGGATCTTAATTGATGGCGTAGACATTACAAAACTTCCACCCTACAAGCGCCCCATTAATATGATGTTTCAATCATATGCTCTGTTCCCTCACCTGACTGTTGAAGACAATGTGGCATTTGGGTTACGTCAAGAAAGTCTTTCAAAGAAAGAGATCATAAATCGTTCAGACCATTATTTAGAATTGGTCGACATGATTGATTTAAGGCACCGCAAACCTGATCAACTGTCGGGGGGGCAGCGTCAACGTGTAGCATTGGCCCGATGTCTTGCAAAACAACCTAGAGTTCTGTTGCTGGATGAGCCTATGACAGCGCTAGATAAACGTCTGAGGGAAAAAACTCAATTTCAACTTGTGAACATTCAAGAAAAAGTAGGCATTACGTTTATCATGGTAACTCATGACCAAGAAGAAGCGATGACCATGTCAACTCGGCTTGGGATTATGAGATGTGGCCAAATCTTACAAGTTGGAACACCCAAAGAAATATATGAATATCCGAACTCTCAATATGTAGCAACGTTTATTGGTAACGCTAACGTTCTAAAGGGTGTAGTCGTTGAGGGTCATCAAAACTATACCGTTATACGCGATGATGAAAACGATTGCACTATCTATGTGTCTCTGGCATCTAGCGCTGCTGTTGATTCGCTGGCTCACGTTTCGATACGCCCTGAAAAGATACTTATTTCAAAAGAACCCTTTGATGTAGACTATAACATCTTAAGTGGTATTGTGGATGAGATTGCCTATTGGGGCGATGTGTCAATGTATCACATTCAACTTACGTCAAAACAGATTGTACAGGTTATGGTGCCCAACTTATTGCGTGGCGCTGATCGACCTATCACCTGGAATGACAAGGTTTACCTTCATTGGAAACCACAAAATGGGGTTTTGTTGGTAACATAATGAGAAAAACTCTTTCTAAATGGATGAGCATAAAAAATTGGATCAATATCCTGAGACCCAATGAAAAATATGTTCTAGTTTTACCCTATCTTTGGTGTACGCTATTTTTATTATTTCCCTTTATCATTTTGTTAAAAATCAGCTTGTCAGATTATGTATTTGGGATACCTCCGTTTAGTCCCGTATTTGAATGGGTAGAAGGTCGTTACTTACGAGTTCAGTTTTTTTTCTCTAACTATGAACTCTTTTTTCGAGACTCTTTATATTTAAGAGTATACATCGAGTCGATCGGGATGGCGCTGTTATCAACATGTATCGCAACTCTTTTTTCGTATCCTTTTGCTTATGCAATTTACAAGTCATCACCTACATTAAGAACATTATTGATCTTATTAATTATCCTACCATTCTACACGTCTTTTTTGCTTAGGGTCTACGCATGGGTAGGGCTATTAGGTGCCCACGGCGGAATTAACACGGTTTTAGTGTGGCTGGGTATTATCAATGAACCCATAAAGTTGTTATACTCAAAGTTTGCGGTAATTATTGGCATTGTTTATTGCTATCTACCCTTTATGATTATTCCTTTGTACGCTTCATTAGACAAGATGGATCGTGAATGCTTAGAAGCAGCCTATGATCTTGGGTGCCCTCCGATAAAAGCATTTTTTACGATTACAGTACCTTTAACAAAGAATGGTTTATTTGCAGGGTTTCTTTTGATGTTTGTTCCAGCAATTGGCGAATTCGTAATCCCCGAGATTTTAGGTGGAGCAAACACGCTAATGGTTGGAAGAATTGTTTGGAATGAGTTCTTTAATAATCGCGATTGGCCTTTTGCCGCAGCTATTGCTATTTTAATGTTTTGTTTCGTGGTTATTCCTCTTAATTATCTGCAAAGGTCATCCTCTACAAAAGGCGCCACAGATGAGTAGTCGCATTTTCCGGATAAGCATACTTTTTTTTGGATATGCATTTTTATATATTCCATTGGCGCTTGTTATCTTATTTTCGTTTAATAGCACGCGCAGCATTTATGGGTGGGAGTCTTTCTCGCTTCACTGGTACAAAGAGCTCAGTAAAAACACTGTTATTCTTGATGCTGTTTGGAATAGCCTTAAAATTGCCAGCATTTCTGCGACATTTGCGATGATCATCGGAACATTAGCAGCATTTGGATTGGTGCGAATCCATCAATTTAAAGGCCGAAAATTGTTTGAGACCATCATCAATATGCCGCTTATCATTCCAGAGGTTGTAACGGGATTATCGTTATTATTGTTTTTTGTTTTTGCGCAACATGTGTTCGGTATTGATATTCATTATGGAATCCCCACGATCAGCATTGCGCACATCACGCTTGGAATTGCCTATGTGGTGGTGGTGGTAAAGTCACGCCTTAGAGAGGTGGATCTGTCTTTAGAAGAAGCTGCCATGGACTTGGGCGCAAAACCCATAACTGTGTTCTGGAAAATTACCCTGCCCATTATCTATCCATCTTGTTTGGCTGGTTGGTTTCTATCCTTTGCTCTGTCATTTGATGATGTTGTGATTGCCAGCTTTGTATCATCACCAGAATCAACGACATTGCCGATGATCATTTTTTCTACGCTACGTACCGGAGGCCTGAGCCCTCAAATTAATGCTTTAGCAACAATTATGATCTCAGCTTCCTCTGCATGTGTCATAGTTGCAGCAGTTATAGCTTATCGCAGACAGAAAAAATAACAAAATAACGTGTGTTTAAAACAATATTAACACCCCCCCTGCTATCAATAGGAGCACATATGAATATGGGAGACAACATGATAAGACCGTTTAAACAGTTAACAGGTCCTATACAACGAACAAAACTGGATCTGCCTGCGGAGCAGCTATTTTTCATATTCCACGGCTGGGGGGCGGATGGACAGAATCTATTAGACATTGCTGAGGCTTTGTCGCATGATTTTCCTTTGGCAGAATTTCATCTTCCGAATGCTCCGGCTTTGTGTGAAGCAAATACATCTGGATACCAGTGGTTTAGTTTGTCGGATCGATCCTCAAAGGCTTTATTAGATCAGGCGGAAAACATCGCCCCCAGTGTAGAGCATTATATAAGAGAGAAAACTCAAAGCGCGAATGTAGACTATAAAAATGTGGTTCTATTGGGATTTTCTCAGGGAGCTATGTTAGCAAAACACCTGGCTTTAACTCGCCCAACCTTGTGTGGTGCGGTTGTTGCATTCTCGGGAAAATTAATTGATGTGCCAGAAAATATTATTCAAGAGGTTCCCCCGATCATTTTGGTTCATGGAGATGAAGACCTTGTGATTCCGGTAGAAGCAATGGTAGAATCTTTTCACGCATTAAGAGATTTAGGCGTAACCGCTGATGCTTATCGCATGGCAGAACTTGGTCACGGCATAAATCAAGCCGGACTAGAATTAGCTCACGCCTTTGTTAAGGAACACTTGAGGTTAGAAGAGTAAAATGAACAATCGAAAGAAGATCGCACTTATTGGTGCTGGAAATATTGGCGGCACGTTAGCCCTTTTAATCGGACTTAAAGAGCTGGGTGATGTGGTCATTTTTGACATCGCAGAAGGCACCCCTCAAGGAAAAGCATTGGATGTTTCTCAGGCACTCGCCATTGAAGGCTGCAATGCAGCAATTCAAGGCACGAATGACTATAAAGACATTTGCGATGCAGATGTGGTGATTATTACGGCGGGTAGCCCTCGCAAACCTGGGATGAGCCGTGACGACTTATTAGGTATTAACGCAAAAGTCATGGACAGCGCTGGAGTGGCCGTTAAAACATATGCCCCTAACGCCTTTGTGATTGTTGTTACAAACCCACTGGATGCTATGGTGGCTCGCTTTCAACAGTCATCTGGCTTACCCCATCACCGCGTTGTCGGCATGGCCGGCGTTTTAGACTCAGCACGCTTTAAGTTCTTGTTAGCCGAAGCCTTAAATGTATCTGTTGAACAGATCTCTGCCTTTGTGTTGGGCGGGCACGGAGACACAATGGTGCCTATTGTTGGCGCATCAACCGTTGCTGGAATTCCCTTAACTACAATCGTCGAGATGGGATTGTTATCTCAAGAAAAGTTGAATGCAATTATCGACCGTACTCGTAATGGTGGAGCAGAAATTGTAGGGCTTCTAAAAACAGGATCGGCATTTTATGCGCCGGCCGCTGCTGCACTTTCAATGGCAGAGTCTTATTTAAAAGATCAACGTCAAATCTTTCCATGTGCCGCTTATGTTAATGGAAAATATGGCCTAAATGGTTTATTTGTTGGGGTTCCAATTATCATTGGTGCTAACGGGGTTGAAGACGTGATCGAGATTCCCTTAACTTCGGAAGAGAAAACAAACTTTGCAAAATCAGTTGCCGCCGTTGAGGAGCTGATGAACGCAATGAAAGGTATGTAAGCTCTATGAATATTCATGAACATCAAGCAAAAGACCTATTGCGGCAATACGGCGTTGACATACCCAAAGGTGTGGTTATATTTAATGAGAATAAAATTGAGTCTGCTGTTGAATCTTTGACGGCAGATGTTTTTGTTGTGAAGGCTCAAATTCATGCCGGTGGGCGCGGCAAAGGTGGTGGTGTAAAGGTTGCAAAAACAAAAACCGAGGCCATCAATCACGCCAAGGCTATATTGGGAATGAATCTTGTAACACGCCAAACAGGTGCTGCAGGAAAGCATGTGCGCCGTGTGTATATCGAACCTGGCGTCCAAATAAAGAAAGAGCTTTATCTTAGTCTGCTGATTGATAGATCAACCTCAATGACTGCGTTTATCGCTTCTACTGAAGGCGGAATAGATATCGAAGAGGTCGCTGCAAAACATCCCGATAAAATGATAAAGATTTCTGTTGATCCCATCACGGGCTATCAACCATTTCATGGCCGTATGCTTGCAAAAGGCTTAGGATTGTCATTAACTGCAAAAGATGGCCTAGTGTCCCTTGCCTCAAAATTATATACGATGTTTGTCCAAAAAGACCTGTCCTTGTTAGAGATTAATCCGTTGGTCATTACTTCTGAGGATCAGATCATTCCATTGGATGCAAAAATCAGTTTTGATGACAGCGCTTTATTTCGACATCATGATATTCAGACCTTAAGAGATTTGAGTGAGGAAGACCCCAAGGAAGTAGAGGCCTCTAAGTTTGACCTTAACTATATTAGTTTAGATGGTAATATTGGCTGTATGGTCAATGGTGCCGGATTAGCCATGGCGACCATGGACATCATTAAATTGCATGGTGGAGACCCCGCAAACTTTTTGGATGTTGGGGGTGGCGCAACCAAAGAAAAGGTTCAATCTGCCTTTAAAATTATTCTGTCCGACCCAACTGTTAAGGGTATTTTGGTAAATATTTTTGGGGGCATCATGCGGTGCGACGTCATAGCACAAGGTATTGTTGATGCAGCACAAGAAATCAAAATTCACGTGCCCGTGGTTGTACGGTTACAGGGAACAAACGTAGAACTTGGAAAAGACATTTTAGCAAAATCAAACCTTAATCTAACGACAGTTGATTCATTAAGCGATGCCGCAAAAGCAGTTGTTCAAGCAGTGAAAGGATAAATCATGGCGATACTCATTCATAAAAATACTCGCGTTATATGCCAAGGATTTACAGGATCTCAAGGAACATTTCACAGCGAACAAGCGATTGCTTACGGAACGAAGATGGTGGGTGGAGTAACCCCGGGAAAAGGTGGAACAACGCCTCTTGGACTGCCTGTCTTTGATACTGTTCACGAAGCAAAACTGGCAACTAACGCAGATGCATCGGTGATATATGTGCCAGCAGCCTATGCTGCAGATGCGATACTTGAGGCCATTGACGCAAAGATACCTTTGATCATTTGCATTACCGAAGGCATCCCAATTCAAGATATGTTAAAGGTGCATTTGGCCTTAAAAAATTCCACCAGCCTACTGATTGGCCCCAACTGTCCGGGCATTATTACGCCTGGTGAGTGCAAGATTGGCATTATGCCAGGATTCATTCACAAGCCGGGACGTATTGGCGTGGTCTCGCGATCAGGCACTTTGACGTACGAAGCCGTTGACCAACTGACAAAGCTGGGGCTTGGGCAATCAACCTGTGTCGGCATTGGTGGCGACCCAATTCATGGCATGACATTTACAGATGTGATCTCGCGTTTTTTTGATGACCCAGACACAGATGCTGTGGTAATGATTGGGGAAATCGGTGGATCAGAAGAAGCCATGGCTGCAGACTTTATTCGCAATCATCCCAACAAAAAACCAGTGATTGGATTTATTGCTGGACGCACGGCACCTCCAGGACGCAGAATGGGCCACGCCGGCGCAATTGTATCCGGTGGGAACGATACGGCAGAAGGTAAGACAGCCTATTTAAGCAATGCTGGATTACACATGGTGATGTCACCTGCAGATATCGGACAAAAAGTAAAAGATGTTTTAGGTTCATGATTACAGATATTACAGAAAACTCATTTTTGAATGCTGAAAATGCGTTGTATATTGCAACCATATTTAAACGTTACTGCTCAGACGCAAAAAGCGTTTCGCTTGAATGGGAATCCTTCTTTCAACAACTAAACGACAATGAACGTTCTGTCTTGTTAGATTTATCCAGAGGTTCTGAGTATAAAAAGACAAAGCAGGCTTCATCTTCCTACAAGCCTTCAACTGTTGACGGGAAAGAAATTGAGCTGTCATTAAAAGCTGCTACCATCGCCGATGCTTATCGTCGTTGGGGGCATTTTGCTGCCAAGCTGGACCCCTTGGGGCTTTCTGCTCCAAAAGGTCATGAGGGACTAAACACCAAAGCGCATACGTTATCAGAATCAGACTTAGATCATCAAATCCAAGGATTCAAAATAGGGCGCAGAGACACCTTGCGGGGCATTATCGAACAACTTTCAATGGTGTATTGCGGAACGTCTGCCTATGAGTATATGCACATTCCAAATTTAGACGAAACCAACTGGATAAAGCGTCGTTTGGAGACGGCTCCCTTTGCATTAACAGAGGAAGATGAGAAAGAGATCTATACCTGGCTTGTAAAAACAGAGCTATTTGAACACTTTTTAGCAAAGAAATTCCCGGGGGCAAAGCGCTTTGGAATTGAAGGATGTGACGCTCTTATCCCTATTCTGCATGACTTGCTAACACGCGCAGCAACCGATGAATTAGGGAATGCCGTTATTGGCATGGCGCATCGCGGTCGATTAAATACCCTTTACAACATTATGGGTCGCAGCTATGAAGAGGTGTTTGCAAAGTTCATGAACAAAACCCCAGCAGGGCATCCTGGCATGGGAGATGTAAAATACCACGTAGGTGGCAGCGTTGATGTACTGCTGCACGACAAACCACTGCATGTTTCATTGCTTTACAATCCATCGCATCTAGAGGCTATTAACCCCGTTGTAATGGGGAAGGTATGGGCCAAACAACAAGATAAAACTCCAAATGCGTTAGGCATATTAGTTCACGGAGACGCCGCATTTGCAGGGCAGGGCGTGAATGCTGAAACATTCTTGATGAGCCAAGTCCCTGGATATGCCGTTGGCGGTATGATACATATTATCACCAACAACCAAGTTGGCTTTACCGCGAACCCTTCTGAAACAAGATCAACAGAGTATGCGTCTGACCTTGCAAAGTCTATAAACGCACCCGTATTCCACGTAAATGCGGATGATATAGAATCATGTATATTTGTGTCATGGTTAGCCTATTCCTACCGTCAAGAATTCAAAAAAGACGTTGTGATTGATCTTGTCGGTTACCGCCGTTATGGACACAACGAAGGGGACGAACCAAACTTTACTCAGCCTGTCATGTATGAAAAGATCAGAGCTCACCCCTCGGTATTAACGCAATACGAACAGTTTTTGCTTGAAAAGAAAACCCTAAGTGCCGAAGAGGCAACAAAGACGCGATCTGAATATGAAGGGCTTCTTTCCGAAGCATTTGAACGTGCAAACGATTGGATGTTTAACGATTGCACAACACATAAGGGGCAATGGGGCAAGATTCACCCTAACGATCATTCCTCACAGCCGATTACAGGTGTAAGCACCGCAACGTTAAAAGCGATTGGTCAACATCTTGCTACACCTCCTGCAAAATTTGAAGTAAACACAAAGATTTTACGCCAATTAAGCGCACGTCAACAGATGATGAACAGCGGTGAAAACATCGACTGGGCAACGGGCGAGTTATTGGCCTATGGCAGCCTTTTGCTAGAAGGCTTTCCAATTCGACTAAGCGGTGAAGATTGCGTCAGAGGAACATTCTCACACCGTCATGTTGGCTTATATGACCAGAACACCAACCAACAAGTTTTCCCTATCAACACGCTGCCTATGGCTCAGGCGACATTGTGTGCCTACAACAGCGTGCTATCCGAATATGCCGTAATGGGGTTTGAATATGGCGTTGGTCTTGCAAATCCAAATCGCTTGGTTATTTGGGA
>CAZMBF010000003.1:0-17561 GCA_964564365.1 uncultured Alphaproteobacteria bacterium | reverse complement strand
ACAGACTACTATTATTCTGAGGCGGACTCGACTACGGGTAAAAAACAGATTGATAACCGCGCCACTATCAAAGAGCGCGACTGGGAACGCCAAAAGCAGCGCGTTACACGTGGGGACGACTGAAGGACCCGCACCTAATACCAATCGCGAGCATCGAGAATGGCATACTTCTTGGAAAAAAATGAGAACGAAAATGGATAAAAGTAAACGCCTTGGGGGGCTTTTAATTGTTGCGGGAACCACTGTTGGTGGTGGTATGTTGGCTTTACCAATCGCATCTGCATCCGCAGGTGTTGGCTTAAGTGTTGTATGTTTGTTTGTAATGTGGGCGCTGATGACCTACACAGCTTTGATTACCCTTGAGATGAACTTATATTTCAACAAAGGCGTTAGCATTGCCTATGCCGCAGAGCATACCTTTGGCAAAATCGGAAAGGTCGTTTCAACATTTACGATCGCGCTATTATTTTATGCATTGTTGTCTGCCTATATGGCTGGCGGAGCGTCTGTTCTTGATCAAATCGTAGAGTACGTTTTTGGAGTCAAGATATCAAAAACAACATCTACCGTTTTGTTCGGGGGTGTTTTGGGGTCGGTTACATTGGCCAGAACTCGCGTTGTGGATGTGTTCAATCGAGGGCTGTTAAGTATAAAAACCTTGTTTTTTGTATTGATTGTTGCTGCGTGCATTCCTGAAGTTAATGTGTCGTTACTTGCCCATATACCAGAAGGTGTTGGCATATGCTTTTTGGCGCTGATTCCTTTGTTTTTTACTTCTTTTGGTTTTCATGGAAGCATTCCAACAATTGTAAATTACATAGGGGTTGATCCTAAGCAGTTGCGATCTACCTTTGTTCTGGGAAGTATGATTCCGTTTTTGGTATATGTGTTGTGGGAAGCTGTTGTTTTGGGACTGATTCCCTTGGCTGGAGACCTAAGCTTTGCTTTTATCAGGCAAAATAACGAAGACCTGGGCGTATTTTCAGATATATTATCAACGTTGGCTGGCGGTGGCTGGGTTGTGATGGCGTGCCAAGGATTTACAGCTATAGCGGTAGCAACCTCGTTTTTAGGGGTTGGTCTTGGTTTGTTTGATTTTATGGAAGAACAGTTAACGCGCAAGACTAAAAGGCCACACATTCTTGTCTCTGGCGTTTTCACCTTTCTTGTTCCGTTTGTGTTTGCCGTTTACTATCCCGAAGGATTTATTGGGGCGCTTGGATTTGCTGCAATTGCATTAAGTGTGTTGGCGGTTATCGCCCCTGCCCTGATTGTTTGGAAGTTGCGTGCGACTCGCTCAGTATCAACCTATGTAGTCGCCGGCGGCCGCCTCGGTTTGATTTCGGCCATTTTAAGTGGTGTTGCTATTATTATTTTGGAGTTAAAAGCAGTTTTGTCGAACCTTTTATAATTTCTATTTTCATGTGTGGTCGTATATGCTATGTGATAGGCATGCTTTTTAACACAGTGGATTAAGTGACGCTTATTATTAATCATACGTACGATATAGTAGACGTTTGTCCACATAATTTTGATAGACTTTATAACATGGGGCTGACGATTAGAGATGCTATTAAAGTCAAATATGTTCATTGGCTTAATGGGCCAATAGTTATTGAAACCCGGGGTCGACTAATTGCGCTGCGAAGAGAAGAGATAGAATGTCTAACATTGCGACCACATGGCTTTTGATTGGCGCACCTAATTCTGGAAAAACGTCCTTATTTAATCGCCTGACGGGGTCGAGTGCTGATGTAATGAACTATCCTGGGTCAACCGTTCTTTCCCATAAGGCGTCTTTAAAGAAAGAATATGCTAAGGGTGTTGTTTTGGTTGATACTCCGGGTGGATATAGTGTGGCTGGGCATGCTCCTGAAGAGATTGAGCTAAGCAAAGCATTGGCCGAGAACAAAGATAGCCCCATCATTTTTGTGATGGATTTTCGGTTTGCTGAACATCGTTTAGTGTTTTTAAAGCAACTGCTTGTCCAGGGGCGAAAATGTGTGGCCTTTTGTACCCATGTGGGAAAAAACGCAAAAAAACTTGAGGTGTTACATGCAAAATATGGCATTTCATTTATTGATGGTGATCAGGTGTTGGCATTGAAAACCTTAGTATATGCCATTCAGAACATTCACATTCAAGCACCCCTTGCGACAGGAGCCTCCTCACAGTCTGTTAGGAAGGCTCCATCTTACACTCTTGATCGAATATTTCTTCATTCTTGGCTGGGGTTGGTTTCGGCGTTTGTTTTGATGATATTCATTTTTAGCGGTGTGTTTTATATCGCCATGCCTGTAAGTGACGCACTGGATTTTGGGGTTGATCAGATTATGATACTATTAAGATCCAGCGATGTGGGTGCTCAACATCCTTTGGCGATGTCTTTGTTGTGTGGGGTGATTTTAGGGTTAGGGTCTTTGGCGGTGTTTGTGCCCCAGATCTTTTTGTTGTTTGTGATCGTTTTGTTTATTCAAGAAAGTGGATACTTGGCGCGTGCCGCCGTGATACTAGACCCTATTTTTCAAAGGGTTGGACTGCACGGGAAATCGTTTGTGTCGCTGCTGTCGGGGTTTAGTTGCGCTATTCCTGCGATAATGCTGACGAAAACGATTGACTCAAAAAAAGAAAGAATGCTTACCATTTTAGCCATTCCTTTTATGATGTGTTCTGCCAGAGTGCCGTTGTTTGCAATGGGGATATCGTTCTTGTTTTATGACAACCCCATTTTAGGTGGCGTGATCTTTGGCGGGCTTTATTTTTTGAGCTTTTTCATGGCTCTTGTTGCTGCGGGCGTTATAACCTTATTTTTCCCGTCAAAAGAAGCCTCATCTTTTATGATGGAGCTTCCTCCGTATAAGCTGCCGCCCCTTTGGAGTATAGTTCGCGCAGCTATGCGGCGCGTTGTTATCTTTTTGAAAAACGCAGGTCCTTTGATTCTGGGGATTAGCCTTATGGTGTGGTTTGCGACAACCTTTCCAAACTATGACAACCCCAACACTTCAGAAAGAGTCTCCGAGAGCTATGCGACCAAGGTGGGTCAGTGGGTGGCGCCTGTTTTTGAGCCGATGGGGGTAGATTGGAAAGTTGGAACAGCGGTGATTATTAGCTTTTCTGCGCGTGAAGTATTTGTTCCTACGTTGACATTGTTGTTGGGACAGGATGTGACTGAGACTTCGGGCGTGGGTACGTTTGAGCAGTGGCGCAGCATCAAAACAACATCGGGGCAGCCCTTGTTTTCGACAGCCTCTATGGTTGCGCTGTTAGTATTTTTTATGATTGCCCTGCAGTGTACGTCAACAGTGGCCATCATCGCTAAAGAGACGAACTCTTGGCATCGAGCCCTTTGGCAGTTTGTAATTATGAATTGCTTGGCGTATGCTTTTGCTGTAATGGTGTATAAGATTTTATCTGGGGTGTGAACATGAAACTTTTAAATATAATGACGGCTGTTGTTGCTTTTTCAACCGCTGTAAACGCAGGTAAATATGATGGCATATCATTAGGAGCCAGCGTCGGAGGAAATCTTGCGTCATTAAAAGAGGCGTCGGTAAACGATGGTTTTTCACGGTTTGGAGCAAACGGTAAGATTTTTGGCGGCATGTGTAAGTCCTTGGCAGATGTTCTTTTTGTGGGCGTGGAAGTTTATGGGCGTTACAGCTTTTTCATGAAGACAGAAGAAAACACAAAGGGAGACGTTGAGGGCGCTCCACAGTTTGGGGGCTATTTAAAGGCGGGTCTGCGTCCGTCAGAAAGTCTCTTGATTTATGGTGTATATGGTGTTCAGGGAAGCTATACAAAAATCAAAAACTCTCTTCAGAAAATTTTTGAGCCTGCGGATAGTGGGTGGTCAACGTTCTTTGGTGGTGGTGTTGAGTATGCTTTGGGTTTGGGTGCTGCTGTGCGCTTAGAAGGTGTGTACGAGCCCAATATACCGTTTAAACTAAAAGAAATTCCTGATTTGGTCTATAATGCCAGTTTTTTCTCGATTAATTTGGGTCTTGTGGCTTATTTGTAAAGGGTGTTGACAGGGCTTGTCAATTGCTCTAATATCTAAAATCTTAAAAAAAGGGAAAATAATGAAAAGAAAGATTTTGTCTATTCTGGTACTCTGTTTCGCTCAGCCATGTTTAAAAGCGTCCCAAGACTTGGTGCCGGCTGGTGCTGCGATATGTTCTACGCAGGCCACGACTGAAGAGTTGCTCCGTTTTTTTAGAGACGGACCTTATGTGGTGGTTTTTCCAGAGGGGGCGTTTTATGATTTTTTTTATCCGTTCTTAACTAAAAAGCACCCTTCACGGCTAGCGGAAATGAGGGCTCAAAAGGCTGCCCTGTTAGCTGCGAAAGAAATAGTTGATTTTATCTCTTTTGTTTTTACTCAAGAGCTTGCTCGTCTAAACAGACCTGTTATTTTTGATGGCCGTCAGGTCGATCAGGCTCCTGATCGGGAAGGGTGCCTCAAGTATTATCAGAAAAATAACCATGGGTACTTTTTAAAATTCCAAGAAATGTTCATGCAAGTATTGGCTTGGGCTGAGAGTGGACCTATGAGACAAGAGGCGAAGCGAGTATTAAAAAATCCGCACGGAATATCACAGGATTTGGGATTTTTGTGGATGCGGGACAACCGTGGAATTGTTCCTATGCCATACGACCATAAAGAGCTGGGGTCTTTGATTTTCAAATCAAGCTATCCTTATGGATACTGGGGAGATTTGTTGCAGCGAGGTATGGTGATTGATAGGGGCAGGCTTGTTGAGTCTTCAGGGATATATATTTACACTAAAGATGGATCTGTTTTTAGATTTGTGCAAGAAAACGGGGTGTCTAAAAATTTTATAACGTCTCCTTTGTCGATAAGGATGGAAAAGAGCTGGGAGGAGGTGGTCATTTTAAGATGCGAAAATGTGTTTGAGATCTCGATTGACGGATACTCTCATGCTTTTATTCCTTTTCCAAGCACGCCGGACGAGCAAAAAGAGTTTGAAGCAGTTCTTTTGGAGGAGCTGCAAGCGAATCTTGCTGCAGGTGGATCTGAGGCTGTTTTTGCCGAGGGGTTTTTGTCGGCATATGTGCGGTCATTAGAGTGGCGGGAGCCAGGTTCTGGAGAAGCACCAGCGAAAGAGGCTGATACCCCGGCAATAGCGCAGGATATATTAAGCCACCAGCTCGATGATTTATATGAAGCTCAAGTGCGAAAACATCAAGAAGAGATCTCTCGCCAAGTTTCTGAAGGTACGGTTGTTGGGCGCCCTCAGAAAGCACAAAAGGGGGGGAAGAAAAAATCTTCGGCCGCTTCTTTTTCTAAGTCAAATGCGGAAGCTGAAGATAAAACTTCTTTAACTGATCAGGCTGCGGCGGAAGAAGCAAAAGCAGCATTAAAAGCAAAAATATTAAATGACCTAAAGAAGCAGGGGCGCGTTAAGTGGCGGACGCTTGCGCGCATGATCATTGCTAGATTAAAGTCGGAGATGAATGGTGATAGGCTTGTTATTGACTGTGCTGGAAGAGGATCTCATTTTGGCTTGAGATTGCAGGGAGCTCATGAGTCGGCTGGGTTGACGGTTGTGCGACCTCATGGAAAAGCAGATCGGACGGTGTCGGCCGGAGAGGCGCGAGGTCTTGCGGATCAATTAATTGATTTAATGTTTAAGGCTCTTAGACAGCAATAGGGTTTTACTTTTTAGTGCGCCTTGTGAGTTTGTTGCAAGGCGCGGGCCATATAGCTGCCCCCCGTCCAAACGGTTAACAGGGTCGATAGCCAAAGTAGGAGCACCCCTATTTCATAACACATCCAGCTTTTGGGGGTGGATGGATATACCATCAAAAACCCAAGTGCTAACATCTGAGCGGTGGTTTTGATTTTGCTTAAGTGGGTTACGGGCATACGAATGTGGTAGTCGGCTAAAAACTCTCGTAAGCCTGAAATAAAGATTTCTCTGCAAACAATCAGAATTGCAGGAATAAGGTTCCACCCAATAAGTCGGCCTAAGCCTACGTATGAAATCAAAAGCGTGCTGACCAAAAGCTTATCAGCGATCGGGTCTAAAAAACGACCAATCATTGAAGTTTGGCGTAGAGCTCTGGCGACATATCCATCAAAAAAATCGGTTAAGCAGGCGGCGGTGTAAAGCGTGAAAGCGATCCAGTCTCCCCAGAACGAGTTTGTATACAAGCTGCAGACAATTCCAGGAATCGTTAAAATTCGAAAAAATGTTAAAATATTCGGAACTGTATAGATTCCCATGTTTTAGCTTTCAGGATTAAAAAATGTAAAAATTATCTTTGCCAGCGTTGGGTTAATTCCATTTACTTTTTTTAGTTCTTCAACACTTGCCTCTTTAATAGATTTAACAGATCCAAAATGATGTAACAAAGCTTTTTTTCGTTTTGGCCCTATTCCTTCGATTTCATCCAGCTGAGACAGCGTCATTTGTGTTTTACGTTTCTTGCGGTGGGTTTCGATTACAAAGCGATGGGCCTCATCCCTAAGGCGCTGGATAAAGAACAACAACGGATCATTAAAATCTAATTGTATTGCGGGCTTGTTAGGCAGCAAGATTTTCTCGCGACCGGCATTGCGGTCTGGGCCTTTGGATACAGCCATAATTGCCGGAGGATTTGGAAGCTGCAAGTCGTTAAGCGTTTGAATAACGGCGTTCATTTGACCGATGCCGCCATCGATAATTACAACATCGGGAAACGCCCAATGTTCATCGGTGTCGGGCTTTGTAAAGCGCCGAAGAAAGACTTCGCGCATCATTCCAAAATCGTCTCCAAATACGGTGGTGTCTTTAATGGTGAATTTACGATAGGCATTTTTGATAAAGCCGTCTTCCCCCGCAACGATAAACGCCCCCACAGAGTGACTGCCCTGAATGTGGCTGTTATCATAGACTTCGATGCGTCCTGGGGTGTCGTCTAGCTCTAAGAATGCTGCAAGTTTTTGTAGCAGATCTTTTTGATTCGCGGTTTCAATCAGCTTTCGTTTTACGGCTGCTTTTGCGTTAGATATGACCATGTCCATAAAGCGTTTTTTCTCACCTCGATGCGGGATTTGAATGCTAACAGTTTGGTTGTTAATTTCCGACAATGCTTCGGCGATCAGTGAGAGCTCTTCTAGGATATGGCTAATGTAGATATCTTTTGGAGCAGCTCTGGATTCATAGAACTGTAAGATAAACTGTTGAAAGATTTCTTCAATACTGTTGTCGCTGCTGTGCTTTGGAAAGTATGAAAGGTTTCCGTAATTCTGCCCACTGCGCACAAAGAACACCTGTATTCCAACGCAACCATTTTCTTCGTATAACGCAAGCATATCTGCGTCTTTTATTCCAACTGGGTTGATGCTGGAGTGTTGTTGAATTTTGTTTAGGTCTTTTATTTGATCGCGATACACTGCGGCGATCTCAAATTCTTCTGATGTTGCGGCTTGAATCATTTTGCTTTCCAGAAGTTTTTGTATGTCTTGCGACTTTCCCTTCAAGAAATCAATAGCTTGGTTTACTTGTTGGTGATAGGCTTCGGGGGTTACTTTTCCAACACAGGGAGCGGTGCAGCGTTTTATGTGATATTGGAGGCACGGGCGGGATCTGGCATCAAAAAAAGCATCCTTACAGTTTCGGAGCTTAAAGATCTTTTGCAATGCAATCGTGGTTGTTTCTACAGCATCAATGGTTGCAAATGGGCCAAAGCAGTGGGCCTCTTGTTCATTTACCCCTCTTTTTTTATAGATCTGAGGAAAATCATGCCCTTTTTGAATGTAAATGTGGGGGAACGACTTGTCGTCTTTCAGTAGAATATTGTATTTGGGTTGCAGCTTTTTGATAAGCTGGCTTTCCAGAATTAACGCTTCGACCTCTGTTTTAGTGTGGATGATTTCCATAGAGGCGGTTGCAAAAACCATACGTTGCAGACGAGTTGGAAGCTGGTCAACTAGGGTGTAGCTGCGAACCCTATTCTTAAGGTTTTTCGCTTTTCCCACATAAAGAACCTGCCCAGACTTATCAATCATACGATATACGCCAGGCTTTAATGGAAGGGCCTTTACAGTATCTAAGATGACGTGTAATCCTTCATATATGGTGTGTTGATCTTCTGACATAAGAGAATCTCCTTTATGTGGTCATCATAAAGCAAAGATGACAGAAAAAAAAGGATCTGATATAACAGGATATTAATTGTAACTTTGGAGATATCATTATGAAAAACCATTTAGTCTTTTTGTTGGCGTGTTGTTGTTTGGCGGGGTGTACAAATGCTCCTGGGGATTTTGAAACGTCAAAAGAAAAAATGGAAAAAGAACGTAAAGGAAGTCTTCTTGGAGAAGATGCGTTAACCTGGAAGTGGTCAAAGGACGAAAAAGACAAAGCGCCCGACGCAAGGAAGACCGAGGCAAACGACCCATTGTGGTCGGCGGTCAGCCAGGTTACGTCAAGCTATCCAATTAGTTTTAGCAATTTTCATGCGCATATTATTCAAACAGATTGGATCTATACTCCCGATAACGCAAGTATTCGGCACAGGTTTACAATTCGTGTGTTGGGGAAGGAGCCCAAGGCAGATAATTTAGAAGTATTAATGATGATGGAAAAAAAGAACGGCAGCAGCTGGATGCCAGCAACACCCGATATGGCGATTCGCCGTGCATTAGTTGATAGGGCTGTGTCTGAGGCTACACGTATTTATGATCAACACAAACGCGATTAAGGAATAACAAATATGCGGTATAACTTTAAAACAAGCGAAGCGAAGTGGCAAAAAGTTTGGGATGAACAAAAAGTTTTTTGTGCGGATATAGATGTGTCAAAGCCTAAGTATTATGTGCTTGAAATGCTGCCCTATCCGTCTGGGCGTATTCACATGGGGCATGTGCGCAACTATACGCTTGGGGATGTTGCGGCCAGGTATCGCAAGGCTTTAGGGTTTAACTTGATCCATCCGATGGGGTGGGACTCGTTCGGATTGCCAGCAGAAAATGCTGCGATGGAGCGTAAGGTGCACCCGGGGGAGTGGACCAATAAGAACATTGCTGAAATGAAGGCTCAGCTAAAACCACTTGGTTTTTCCTATGACTGGAGTCGAGAGCTTGCAACGCACACACCTGAATATTACCGTCACGAACAAAAGATGATGATTGACTTTTGGAAGTCTGGTTTGTTGTATCGCAAAGAATCACACGTAAATTGGGATCCGGTTGAAAACACGGTGTTGGCTAACGAGCAGGTTATCGATGGTCGCGGATGGCGCTCTGGTGCGGTGGTTGAGCGCAAGCTGATTCATCAGTGGTTCTTAAAGATCACCGACTTTGCTGATGACCTTGTTAAAGGTTTGGATACATTAACGGGCTGGCCCGAAAAGGTTCGCACAATGCAGCGCAATTGGATTGGACGATCTGAGGGTGCCTATGTTGATTTTCAGCTGTCGAATGGTGAAGCGGTAACGGTGTTTACAACACGACCAGACACGTTGTTTGGGGTGTCGTTTTTAGCTTTAGCGGCTGGCCATCCTGTCATAAAAAGTCAGGCAGAAAAGGTTGCCAAACTCAAAGACTTTATTCAAGAGTGCGAACGCGGCGGTACGTCCGAGGCTGCGATTGAAACGACAGAAAAGCTGGGATATCCCGCAGGATTAACTGCATCACACCCATTGTTTCCGGGAATAGCAATACCTGTATATGCAGCTAACTTTGTGTTGATGGACTATGGTACCGGCGCCTTGTTTGGATGCCCAGCTCACGATCAGCGCGACTTTGAGTTTGCAACAAAATACAACTTACCGATCACGCAAGTTGTTTCTGGTACGGCTGAATGGGATAAGCTAGCAGCATACACTGAAAGTGGCGCGATGATTAATTCAGACTATTTAAACGGCATGTCAAACGAAGATGCTAAAAAACTAATGATCGATAAGCTAGAGTCTTCAAACACCGGCAAGCGCGCCATTACCTATCGCTTGCGCGACTGGGGTGTGTCACGACAACGATATTGGGGGTGTCCAGTTCCATTTGTGCATTGTGATGAGTGTGGTGTGGTTCCCGAAAAAG
Source organism: uncultured Alphaproteobacteria bacterium (assembly GCA_964564365.1). Classification (GTDB taxonomy): domain Bacteria; phylum Pseudomonadota; class Alphaproteobacteria; order UBA6184; family UBA6184; genus Bodonicaedibacter. Next base: position 7,516 of record CAZMBF010000003.1, on the reverse strand, counting down.
CGGAAAATCTGCCCATAAAGCTCCCCGAGGATGTGACGTTTGATCGTCCTGGGAATCCTCTGGATCATCACCAAACATGGAAACACACCGCATGTCCAAGTTGTGGAAAACCTGCCGTGCGCGACACCGACACCATGGACACGTTCTTTGAATCGTCTTGGTACTTTTTAAGGTATTGCTCACCAAATGCGGCAGAGGCCTTTAATGCAAAAGATGTAGATTATTGGATGCCGGTTGACCAATACATTGGCGGTGTTGAGCATGCGATCTTACACTTGTTGTATTCGCGCTTCTTTACGCGTGCGCTGCGCAAGTGTGGATATCCTATTCAATTTGATGAGCCGTTCAAAAACTTGTTGACCCAAGGTATGATTACGCATGTTACGTATCAAGATCAACAGGGGGCTTGGTTGTCTCCGGCTGAAGTAATGCCCTTAGATAATGGAACCTTTGTAAAGGTGTCTGATCAATCGCCAGTTACTCTTGGGCGACTTGAAAAAATGAGCAAGTCGAAAAAGAATACGATTGATCCTGGTGAGATCATTGATACTTATGGTGCAGATACAGCGCGCTTGTTTATGATGTCTGACAACCCTCCAGAAAAAGATCTAGAGTGGACAGATGCGGGCGCAGATGGTGCGTGGCGGTATTTGAACAAACTGTATGCTCAGGCGATGTATGCAACAGATTGTATTCCTGCAGTTAGCGCGGCAGAGCCTGCCTCATTTTCGACGGCTGCCATGGATTTGCGCAGAATTGTTCATAAAACAATTCAAGAATATACCCATGATTTAGAGACGTTCGCATACAACCGTGGAGTTGCAAGACTGCGTACGTTGTCGAATACATTGTTTGCCTTTGATCCAAAATCAGACGATGAGAAATGGGCATTCCGAGAGGGCTATGAGACGTTAATCCAATTACTGGCGCCAATCACCCCCCATATATGTGAAGAGTTATGGCAAAGCTTTGGGCACTCAGCGATGGTTTGCGATACCCCATGGCCAAAGCATCGTCCAGAGTTGACCATTGAAACACAGGTGACAATAGCCGTGCAAGTCAATGGTAAGCTTCGTGGAACGATTAGTGTTGCTGCAGACTGTGCTGAAGAGGCCGTCAAAGAAGCCGCGCTACAACAAGTGGCACACATGGTTGACGGCAAAACAGTTCAACGCATAATAGTTGTAAAAAACAAGATCGTTAACATAGTTGTGAGTTAAAATTGAACATAATAAAAGTAATTGTTGTGTTGTTGTGCGTGCAAGGGGGTTTGCGTGCTGCAAGCACAGCAGCGCTGAACATTGAAAACTTGCGTGGCGTGCCGCATATTAAACTACAGACAGAAGATATCGTTAATCTTTTGGGTGGTAGCACGGTGGTGCGTAAAGGAATAGTCTGGTCTTTGTTTGGCACAAGCTTTGTAGGGGGTGTTGGGCATATTAGTTATGCTAATGAAATCTCGGACAGCAAAGAAGTTGATTTTGATTGGTTGTTTTATGTGAAAGAATGCGATGGCAAGCACGTTTTGATTTTACACAAAATGTTTAATACGTATATGGGAGATGAGCGTTTGTTAATTTCTACCCCCGTCACGGATGACATTGCGGACAATCCCTGGGTGCGAGCTACCACAGTTTGTGAAGAGGATTCTGCAGAAGGCTTTGCGAATATAAAACAGCTTTTTAAGCCATTTATGAGGAAAGAGTAATCTGCATGAAGTTGAGGCCAGAGGGTTTATTCAATGCACAAATATCGGGCTGTTATTTGTTATATGGAAACAATTCTAACATCGAGGATTTTGTAGCATTAGAACTTTTGCCTCAACGACTGGCAGCAGGAAAACACGAAGTTAAAACCTACACCGAATCTGAAGTGCTGGCCATTTCAAAAGAACGGTTGTATTTTGAGTCTTCGTTGTTTGAACCTGTAAAGCTGTATATCATTCGGGATGTAACTGATAAGTTCTTGGGGCTATTGCAGTCTTACGATGGCTGGGTTCCATTGGTGATGGTGGGAAAGAACCTAAAGTCCAGCAGCAAGATTGTAACACATATGAATACCCACACCAGCTATCAATCTGTGGGAATTTATGGTGATGATCAGCAGTTCTTGTGCGCATATATTCAATACAAGCTGTTTGGAATTGCACTACAGTCAGGCGTGGCGGGAATGATTCTGAGTCACTACACAACCTTTTCCTTGGTTCGCCAACAGGTAGATATCTTGAGGCAATTGTTCAGTTCTGAATCAACCATTTCTGTTGAGCAGGTGGAGGCGTCTTTGATTCCTGCGCAGCAAATAGAGGTATTTAAAGTTGCAGAGGTTGTTGTAAGTAAAAACCCGAAAGCAATGCTGGACACATTTCAAAAAGCTGCTCACATCTTTGAAAAAGAAAGCATACCCTTGTTGCGCATTATCGCAAAACAACTTTGGGACTTGATCGCTTTAAGGCGCCAAATGGATAAAGGGGTGTCTGCACAACAGGTTGTAAATCAAGCAACACCAATGATCCCCTTTAATCGCAGACCACAGTTGATACATAATCTTTCTAAATGGACTGTTCAGGGGGTGTTAGCTTCGATTGTTAAGCTGGATGAGCTTGAAGTTCTTGCAAAGCAGCCCCACCTTTGGTCGGCCGACCAGATGGAGCGTGCTTTTTTGCAAATGAGTAAGTTTTAGAGGTTACACAAACAACCAGCTAACAACGACATATATAGGAAGCAGTATGCAGATCGACCAAGCCACATACCCAAAAAAAGAAGGCATATGAACGTGATAATTTCTTGCGATTGAGGCCACCATAAAGTTGGGGGCATTTCCGATATATGTCATGGCGCCCAAGTATACAGATCCTAGAGAAATCGCTTCTAAGATGTTCCTCTTGGTAGTCATCAGTTCAATAGGGTCTCCACCGGCCATATTAAAGAATATGAGGTACGTAGGTGCATTGTCTAAGAATGCCGAAAAAACACCTGTCAACCAGAAATATAAATCTGGTGTCATGATGTCTTTGGCAGATGATCCCCACATTTTTACCCCTTGAATAACGGGGATAAGCGTAATAAAAATGGCGATGAATAATTTCGCAACTTCTAAAAATGGCTCCCAATGAAACTCATGACCTCTGCGTATTTTCATTGGCGTAAACAATAAAGATAAGGTGGCTAACAAAATCATACCGCCATCACGAATTAAGTTCTCTGTCGCAACCTCTATGCCCAAAATCGGATAGTGTTCGCCCATCTTCCAAAAGCCGCTTAGCAAGACTAATGCTATGACGCCTGCCAACAATAGAAGGTGCATTTTTCCATCAATAGACACTCCCGCATTGGTCGGCTGTTGGGCTTTGAACTCTGCCTCACACAAGCGGCTGTCGATAATATAAAACGCCCCTAGCAAGAACCCTAATGTAAGTATAAAGGGCGGCCACAACACGTTAACCGTCCAAATGAAGTCTACACCTTTTAAGAATCCCATAAATAAGGGTGGATCCCCTAATGGGGTCAAAACACCACCGATATTTGATACCGCGAAAATAAAGAATATCACCTGATGTGTGCGATGTTGACGATGCTGGTTTAGCTTTAAAAACGGGCGAATCAGAATCATGGACGCCCCCGATGTTCCCACCAAGTTAGAAAACAAAGCGCCAAATAGCAGGATGCCAGTATTTAGTAAGGGCGTTGGGTTCGCATGAATGTGTACGCGCAAACCTCCGCTAATTGTGTATAGAGCAAGGACAATACAAATGAACGGGATGTATTCTTCTACAACCACGTGAGAGATAGAGCGAACTGCGGTTTCGATGCTCAAAAAGTGTGCAATGCTCCATGCGCCTAGGAGTGTCCAGCCAAGGGCGATCTTTCCAAAATTCTGATGCCAAAATTTGGGGGCGCATAACGGGAAAAGCGCGATTGATAGAATTAACCCCACAAAGGGTACATACATGATAGAGGACATTATAAACCTATTTAGTTTTTGATTTAATAGCAGCTATAGCTTTAGCAGGATTTAGTCCCTTAGGGCAAGTGTTTGTGCAATTCATGATGGTGTGGCAGCGATATAATTTGAACGAATCATTCAAGCTTGATAAGCGCTCTTCGGTAATCGTGTCACGGCTGTCTTCAATAAAGCGGGCAGCCTGCAACAATACTGCGGGTCCTAAGTATCTATCGCCATTCCACCAGTAACTTGGGCAGCTGGTTGAACATGAAAAACACAACACACACTCCCACAGGCCATCGATTTTTGCGCGATCTTTAGGGGTTTGCAAGCGTTCTTTTCCTTCTGGCAGGTCGTCTTCTTGTACCCAAGGTTTAATGGACGCGTACTGTTCATAGGCATGACGCAGGTCTGGCACTAAGTCTTTCACAACGGGCATGTGGGGCAATGGATAGATCATTACGTCGCCTTTAACCTCTTTTATTGGCTTTAAGCAGGCTAGAGTATTGCGCCCATCAATGTTCATTGCACAGCTGCCGCAGACTCCTTCGCGGCACGATTTGCGAAATGCCAGGGACGAGTCATGTTCGCCTTTAATCTTGATAAGGGCATCCAACACCATGGCGCCACATGTGTCTAGGTTGACTTCGAACGTATCTAGTCGTGGATTCTGACCATCATCAGGATTATAACGATAAATGTGAAACGCTTTTTTGTTTTTCCCGAGTGTTGGAAAGTGGCGTCCTTTTTTAATAACAGAGTTTTTGGGTAGAGTAAAATCAGCCATAATCGTCTCCTTAGTACACCCGCTTCATCGGAGGTAAAGGCTCCACGTCCGAGCTGAGTGTTTTTAATGTTGTATTGCGATAGGCTAATGTGACCTTGTCATTTTCAATGGAGGCATAGGTGTGTTTCATCCAGTTTTGATCATCGCGATCTTGATAGTCATCGCGCGCATGGGCTCCTCGACTTTCTGTTCTAGCAATCGCGGAATGTAATGTTACATCTGCTTGCAACAGCAAGTTGTCTAACTCTAAAGCTTCAACTAAGTCTGTATTCCAAATCAGTGAACGATCAGAAAGCTGAATGTCTGCGCGCATAGCCTTAACGTTCGCCATTTCATCGATACCTTTTTGAAGAGTTTTTTCGGTTCTGAACACCGCGCAATGAGACTGCATGTTTTTCTGTAAGGCTAACAATACTTTTGCTGTTGGCGTTGATCCATGGGCGTGACGCAACTTTTCAAAGCGATCTAATGTTGCTTGCGAAATATCGCGGGGCAGTGACTTGTGGGCGCTGTTTGGCTTCACCAGCTTACCTGCTTGAATCGCAGCAGCCCTGCCAAATACAATCAAGTCAAGCAGCGAGTTTGTGCCTAAGCGATTTGCGCCATGTACAGACACACAGGCGGCTTCACCAATTGCCATGAGTCCTGGCACCACTTCTTTTGCTGTTTTGCCCGAAGGGATCGTGACCTCCCCATGATAGTTTGTGGGAATTCCCCCCATGTTATAATGTACGGTTGGCAGCACGGGAATAGGGCTCTGGGTCACATCAACCCCAGCAAAGATTTTTGCTGTTTCAGAAATCCCTGGTAAGCGTTCGTGTAAGATAGCTGAATCAACGTGTTCAAGGTGTAGGTAAATGTGATCTTTGTGTTCACCTACTCCGCGACCATCTAAGATTTCAATGGTCATGGCGCGACTTACAACATCGCGAGATGCCAAGTCTTTTGCTGCGGGAGCGTACCTCTCCATGAATCGCTCACCTTGAGCGTTAGTGAGGTAGCCGCCTTCGCCTCTTGCACCCTCGGTAATCAAGCATCCAGCACCATAAATACCCGTTGGGTGGAATTGAATGAATTCCATGTCTTCGAGTGGCAGGCCAGCTCTTAGAACCATACCGTTTCCATCCCCGGTGCATGTGTGTGCAGAGGTGCATGAAAAGAAAGCTCTGCCATATCCGCCGGTTGCCATGATAACCAAGTGCGCTTGAAATTCATGAAGCGTTCCATCGTCTAGACACCAAGCAAGGACACCACAGATTCTGCCATCATTGGGATCCTTTAGAAGGTCGATGGCGATGTATTCCACAAAAAATTCAGCGTGATGTCGCACACACTGTTGGTATAGCGTGTGAAGAATTGCGTGACCTGTTCTGTCGGCCGCTGCGCAGGCACGATGCGCCATAGACTTTCCCTTGTCGATCGTATGTCCACCAAAGGGGCGCTGATAAATGTGCCCACTTTCTGTTCTAGAGAACGGAACTCCTAAATGTTCCAGTTCGATAACGGAGTCGTTCGCGTTTTTACACATGTATTCAATAGCATCTTGATCGCCTAACCAATCAGAGCCTTTAATCGTATCGTAAAAGTGATATTCCCAACGATCTCCGTCTCCCATGTTTCCAAGGGCGGCGCCGACTCCACCCTGTGCGGCCACGGTGTGACTGCGGGTGGGGAATACTTTTGTAATGCACGCCGTTTTTAAACCCTGAGAACTCATTCCCAGTGTTGCCCTAAGCCCAGCACCCCCAGCCCCAATGACGATGACGTCGTACGTATGTTTGATAATTTTATATGCGTTCACAACCTAAACTCGCCATAATGCAAAGCCAATAATTACCACAGAAGCCGCACTTAAAAATATGGTTATTTTTACTGCCAAAGTTCTGCGCTCATAATTTGGGATGTAGTCTTCTAAGGCCGTTATAAGTTCTTGAGTTGTATGTGTCATGATAACTATTAATGAAAAAATAGCAGCTCCTTTGTGAGACTTTAAAAACTCCCAAAAGATTTCAGGCGTATGCGCCAGCTTAATTAACAGAAGCACAGAAAATATATAAGCAGGTAAGCATAAAATTCTAAGAAGCGCATGGTGATGAATCTTTTTTAAGCATATTTTCATAGTCCGCTCCATATTCTGACCCAGCAACCCATGCTAATAATTAATGTTATCAGCAAGATTGCAACGTTTGTGGCGTTAACAAACGTGGGGCTCATCCCCATGTTAAGCTCCCATACAGTATATCGAACTTCTGCTAGAGCATAAAAAATCACACCAAGCACCAGCCAGGTCATTTTTACTTTACCCAACCACGAGAATATGAGTGACGACATCCATGTTAAGTTTATTCCGGTTAACCAAACCAAACTTATTAAAGCTGTAACAACGGCTGAAACAAAAAATATCGCGCCCATCGCCCGATGAGAGATGGAAATAATAGCCGCGAGAGGAAGCTTGTATATTTGTAAATGGGGAGAAAGTGGCCGACTTAACATGTAACACCTTTTTGCATATTATAGTTGATTTAGCTGCTTTTTCAAAACAAAAGCAACACATAACAAACTTTGGCAGAAATGTGGTTAATGTTTGGTAAAGAAATCTGTTTTTAGCAAGTTTTAAATCGGCGGATCTGAGGGCGCAGATTCGCGACTGCTTACCGGTTTACGGCAATGTGGAGCGAAGGATGCCGTAGATGATGGGATCTTTCGATGGCGACCCAGGGGCGCAAGGCGCCAATATACCGACCCCTGAAGTCCAGACCATTAAGCAGCTAAAGATGAGGAGAGAGT
>CAZMBF010000002.1:0-21294 GCA_964564365.1 uncultured Alphaproteobacteria bacterium | reverse complement strand
TGTAAATAAAGGTTTTTTTTTATATCATGTCGTTAATTTCTAACCTTTTTATAGGCGCTTATACATGGATGCGGTTCTTACTTATTTTTTGACGGGGTTTGTCATCACCCTTTGTGCGGGGTATCCGTATATTCAAATATTAAAACGTATCCAATCCCAAGGTCAGCCTATACGCGATGATGGTCCAAAACATCATCATTCCAAAGCGGGAACTCCAACAATGGGGGGGCTGTTGATTGTTCTGCCGGTTGTCGTTACCAGCTTGTTTGTGCCAAGTTTGTGGAGTGGTGTTAACATTGGCGTGTTAGTGGTGTTTTTAGGATATGCCGCCATTGGCGCTGTGGATGACCTGAAAAAGGTGATGAAGCGCAATGCCTATGGGGGAATGACTCCTCGTCAAAAACTGGTTTCTCAGGTGGTGTTGGCATTTGTTGGATGGTGCATTGTCCATTTTAATATGCCAGAAACTCAGCAGTTTAGTGTGTATTTGCCGTTGATTCACGTAACACTCAACCTGTGGTATCTTTACATACCCTTTGCGTTGTTTGTGATTGTTGGTGCATCCAATGCAGTGAACTTAACCGATGGGCTGGATGGGTTGGTAACGATTCCTGTGGTATGTACGTTAGGGTTCTTTTTGTTGTTAATACTATGGATACAGCCGGCATTTATGGTTAGGTTGCCTGCAGAGCAGTTGACGTGTTTAGCAAACTTGATTGTGCTGATTATGGGGTGCTGTTTTGGATTTTTGTTCTTTAATCTAAACCCAGCATGGATCTTTATGGGGGATGTGGGATCCTTAGCATTGGGTGGGTTAATTGGTATTATCAGTATTGCCTTAAAAGCTGAAGTTTTGCTGGCGATTGCAGGGTTTGTGTTTGTGATTGAGACTGTGTCGGTGATGATCCAAGTGGTGTACTTTAGGAAAACAGGCGGGAAGCGTTTCTTTAAGATGGCGCCGCTGCATCATCATTTTGAACATACCGGATGGTCAGAAGTTGACGTGGTGAAACTATTTTGGATGATGGCGTTTGCTGCAGCATATGTTGCTGTAGGAATTGCTGCACTTGGGACCCGCATATGAAGTATGTCATTGGCCTTGGTAAGACGGGTGTATCTGTAACGAACTATTTCGTTCATCATCATATTCCCTTTATTGCCTGGGATGATAGCCCAGTGTTACAGGAAAAGGCGCAGCTAATGGGGGCGCAAGTTATCGAACCTCATAAAGCACCATGGCATGCGATTGAACAGTTGATTCTAAGTCCGGGGATTCCAACCACGTTTCCAAAACCACACGTTGCTGTTGAGTTGGCCCAAAAGTATCATGTGCCTTTAATTGGGGATGTTGAATTTGGGTATCAAAAGTTGCAGCATTTTGGATATCGTTTTGTTGGTGTTACTGGCACAAATGGAAAATCCACAACACATGCGATTATCGATTATATATTACAGGCAACGCATCAGCCTCACTTTTCGGGAGGGAACAGCGGTGTGCCTATTCTAGAGGCAGAGGAAATGCCTGAAGGGGCGGTGATCAACTTAGAGATGTCGTCATATCAATTGGAAACGTTGGATAAAATGACCTTTGATGTGGGGGTGATTTTGAATATTACGCCGGATCATTTAGATCGACATGGCGACATGGATGGATATATTAGGTCTAAGCAAGCTCAAATAGAGCGCGTCAAACCAGGTGGGCTGAAAGTCGTTGGGGTTGATACACCGTACAGTGAGCAGGCATATCATCAGCTTGTAAGTGCGGGGCACCGTGATATTGTTCCGATTAGTGCTAAGAGTCAGCCTGAAAAAGGTGTGTATGCAGTGGATAACGCGGTAGTCTCTACAGAGACTGGAGCTGCTGTTATGCTGGGTAAGATTCCTGATAACTTACCGGGTGATCATAATGCGCAGAATGTGATGGCGGCGATGTTAGTGTGTCGTCATTTGGGAATAGACGTTAACACCTTCTTTTCGTTGCTGCCAACATATCCTGGGCTTGCACATCGTCAAGAGCGAGTTTTGTACACAGCAAGTGCTCTGTTTATTAACGACAGCAAAGCTACGAATGCAGATGCAACATTGCCAGCGTTGAAAACGTATGCCAATATTTACTGGATCGTGGGTGGAATTGCAAAAGAAGAAGGTGTTTTGCCTTTATTACCGCACCTAAGCAATGTGGCTAAAGTCTTTTTAATCGGAGAGTCTGTGTCACGATTTGAAGATGAGTTGAAGCGTTCTGAAAAACAGGTGTTGAGTGCGCTTACGCTTGAAGAAGCAATAGAGATGATAGCTTTCGAGCTTGAAATGGCTAAAGAAAAGGTGACGGTGTTATTATCCCCCGCCTGTGCAAGTCAGGATCAATTTCAGAATTTTGAACATCGTGGGAATGTATTCAAAGACCTGGTTCATCAACAGTTTGGAGCCTAATAGATGGTTTTGTTTTCGCGAACAGACAAAAGCTTATTAGCACGTTGGTGGTGGTCGGTGGATCGCCCGTTGTTGGTATGCTTTATTGTGTTGATGTTTTTGGGGGTCATGTTAACGATGGCAGGCAGCCCTCCTGTGGCAGAGCGGTTAGGGTTAGACTCGTTTTATTTCGTAAAGCGTCATATGGTTATGTTGGTTCCAACGTTGGCGCTGATGATCTTTTTCTCGTTCCTAGAACTGAAGAACATGCGGATGATTTCGTTGCTGCTGTTTATGGGAATCGTTGGGTTGTTGCTGATCACTCCATTTATAGGAACTGAAATCAAAGGTGCGCGACGTTGGTTGAACATAGCTGGGTTTTCGTTGCAGGCATCTGAGTTTTTGAAGCCTGTGTTTTGCATTATGAATGCGTGGGTGTTTAGCCACTTGGCCAAACAATTTGATCGTCTTCGTCCGTGGCAGATTAGTATGGCATTATATGGATGCATGGTCTGTTTGCTGATGATGCAGCCAGATTTGGGAATGACTGTTGTTATAACGGCCATATGGGCGGTGCAATTCTTTATGACTGGGTTGTCATTTTATGTGATTGCAATTATTGGTGCATCCGGTGTTGTTGGGTTGGTGGGTGCGTATTTCTTGTTCCCCCACGTGTCTGACCGTATTAACAAGTTTTTGTTTGTGACGGATGATAAATTCGGGGCATCCTATCAAATTGAAAAGTCATTAAATGCCTTTAGGAACGGTGGTTTGTGGGGGCAGGGACCTGGAGAAGGCGTATACAAGAAGCACTTGCCAGATGCCCATGCGGATTTCATCTTCTCGGTTGCAGGCGAAGAGTTTGGGTTGATCGTGTGTGCGATTTTGGTTGTTGTATTTGCTGTGATATTGTTTAGAGCGTTGGTTCAATTGAACCGTGAGCGTAACTTTTTTGTGATACTGGCAGGTGTTGGCTTGGTGGTATCCTTTACGTTTCAAGCGGTGATTAACATGTCATCGGCATTAAACTTGATTCCAACAAAAGGAATGACGTTACCGTTTGTGAGTTATGGGGGGTCTTCATTGTTAGCATTGGGGATTCATACCGGGTTGATTTTGGGGTTAACGCGTCGTCGAATGGAGTATAGATAATGAAATCACCCATTGTGTTGGCTGCAGGCGGAACGGGGGGGCATGTTTTCCCTGCGGAGTCTGCAGCATTGGTGCTGGCTCGTAAAGGCTATAAGGTTGTTTTTGTGACAGATAAAGCGGGACGCAGATTTGATCGGCTGCCATCAACGGTTCAGGTGATGGTATTGCCCATGCATCGCAGGGGAAACTCTATAGTGGGTATGATAAAGTTTGGCTGGGGAATCCTGAGGTCTTTATATCATGTCTATCGAGGGTTTAAGCGGATGAAGCCAGCTGTCGTTGTCGGGTTCGGTGGGTATCCGTCGTTTCCAGCAGTTGCGGTTGCTCAGGGTATCAATATTCCTTCGGTGATTCATGAACAAAATGCCGTGTTGGGGCAGGTGAATCGAATTTTAAGCAAGAAAGCTAAGTGTCTGGCGCTTTCTTTTGAACATACTGAACGCGTTGATACAACCGCAATGGTTAAGGTTGTGGGGACGCCTGTTCGGGATGCGTTTTATGCCTTTCGAGAAACCAAGTATGCCAAATTAAATCCAGAAGATCCGATGCATATTTTAGTGACGGGTGGAAGCCAGGGAGCACGGGTGTTTTCAACGATTGTTCCAAAGGCAATTGCTGGGTTAAGTGAAGACGTGCGTCAACGGATGACTGTTTTGCATCAATGTCCAAAGGACGATGTGGAATCATTAAAGAAAACCTATGAAGAGTTGAATATCAATGCAGAGGTTGTTGGTTTTATTGAGAATATGGCAGAGGAAATCTGCAAAGCACATTTGGTGATTGCTCGATCTGGGGCATCCACATTGGCAGAGCTTGCGGTAGTGGGGCGGCCTGCAATTCTTGTGCCGTTTCCAGGTGCCAAGGATGATCATCAGTGGGTGAATGCAAAGCACATTCAAGCTGCAGATGCTGGATGGTGTGTGCGCCAAGCAGAGTTTACTGAGGCTTACCTAACTGAGAAAATTGAATCGTTAATACAAGAGCCCAAATTGTTATATGATGCAGCTTTACGCATGAAAGATCTGGGCTGTATTACGGCTGCAGAAGAAATTGTCAATTTAATCGAAACACATTTAAAGAAAGAGGTTTAACCGATGCGTACCCCTCCGTTTTCAATTGAGAAAATCCACCTGGTTGGTATTGGCGGCATTGGTATGAGTGGCATTGCCGAGATTTTGCATCATCTTGGATATATAGTACAAGGCAGTGATGCGTCGGACAATTATAATGTTACGCGCTTAAAGCGTTTGGGAATACAGGTGTTCTTAGGTCATGAAGCCCAGAACGTCAACGAAGTAGATGTTGTGGTTGTGTCCTCGGCCATTAACGAGCAAAACCCAGAGATTCAACAAGCACGCAAGCTGCACGTTCCCGTTGTAAAGCGGGCAGAAATGCTGGCTGAATTGATGCGTTTAAAATGGACAATCTCTGTGGGGGGAAGTCATGGTAAAACGACAACCACTTCATTAATAGCAATGTTATTAAAACAAGCTGAATGTGACCCAACGATTATTAGCGGCGGGATATTGAATACGTTTGGCACCAATGCAAAGTTGGGGCATGGCGATATGATGGTAGTTGAGGCCGATGAATCTGATGGTTCATTTCAACATTTACCGTCGACGATGATTGTTGCAACGAATATTGATCCCGAACATATGAACTATTACGGGACGTTGGATAAGTTAAAACAAGGGTTCATCAACTTTATCGAAAAGATACCGTTTTATGGGTTGGGGGTTGTGTGTGGCGATGATGCAAACATACAGTCAATCTTGCCACAAGTGACGAACAAGCGGATTGTAACCTATGGTTTTGGTGAATCGAACATTGTGCAAGCGCGCAACGTGCGATTGACACCCGAAGGGGCGTATTTTGATGTTGTGTTTCATACGTCGTTTAAATGGTCAAACGTTCAAAACAATCAAGAGATTAAAGATATAAAGCTGTCAATGGTTGGCGAGCACAACGTGTTGAATGCGTTGGCTGTTGTGTGTATTGCAGAGGAAATGGGAATTTCAGAAGATGTATTGCGCGCAACCTTAAGCCAGTTTGAAGGTGTGAAACGTCGGTTTACAACAACAGGTACGGTAAATGATGTGACGTTTGTGGATGATTATGCTCATCATCCTACTGAGATTCGTGCAGTTATGAAGGGTGCTGTGTCGATAAAAAGAGGCAGGTTATTGGTGGTTGTTCAGCCGCATCGCTATACCCGATTAAAAGATCATTTTCAGGAATTTATTGATGTGTTCGTAGAAGAACCAAGTATAGATCAAATCTTTGTTACGCCGGTGTATGCAGCAGGAGAGGCGGCGATTGATGGGTATAACAGTGAAACCTTAGTAAGTGTTGCAGCAGAGCGTGGTGTTAATGCCACGTATATTGATTCAGAAGATACTTTAAAAATGACTCTTTTAAAAACCATTCAGCCACAGGATATGGTGATTTTTATGGGGGCTGGAAATATTACCGAGTGGGCGTATCAAATGCCACAGTTATATAAAGCAGTGAATCAATAAAAAGAGAATGCTGATGCGGTTTATATCATTTTTGTTTGCGTGTCTGATGTTATGTGGGGCTAATGCTGTGCAGTGCGGCAAGGTTGAAGCTTTGCCCAAATACCGAGTCATTATTGCGAACCTACCCGAGGACTTTTTTGGAGAGGTGCAGGCGATTCACCGCATTGCAAAAGCAATCAAGAACTTGGGGTGGGAGTGTTTGGTTGTTGACGAATATAGTAAACACCCTGAATGTATCAAAGCATTTAATCCGCACTTTGTGATCTCATTGCATCAAGAGGTAAAACCAATCCCCAATACGGTGCCGCACTTTTTATATGTGCACCATGCGTTAAAAGTGTATTTGGATAAGGATCAAAAGCTGAATACAAAGCAGTTTCCTAATATCTTGTCGTATGATGGCTTTATACAGGTAGCGCCAAATATTGACCCAATTCAACAGGCATTTACTGCAAAGCGTAAGACGCCATTCAAGAGTGTTCCTTCTGTGTTTAGTGTACCGTTGCGTCCCTTTAATGATCAGCCAAAAAATCGATTGATTTACTGGGGCAGTACATGGGACAAAGCCAGGCGCGAATACTATAAACCCTTTTATGATTTGCTGGACCAAACGGGATATTTAGACATTTATGGACCTGCATGGTCGTGGGAGAAAATGAATTTAGCGTCGTATCGCGGGTTATTGCCTATGGATGATCACACCGTGGTGGATAAGATATCGGAAAGTGGTATTGCCCTAATTTTGCACAGTCATGTGCACTTAAAGGGGGGCGTGCCTACATCGCGTATCTTTGAAGCGGCTGCAGCCTCAGCGGTGATCATTTGCGATGAACACCCTTTTGTGAAACAGAACTTTGGCGATGCAGTATTGTATATTGATCCGAATCAAGCTCCCGAAAAGGTGTTTGCTGAAATTGATGGGCATGTAAAGTGGGTTCAAGAACATCCTGTTGAAGCCCTTAAGTTGGCGCGTAAAGCCTATGACATATTTGCCACGCGATTTACGCTTGAAGGGGAAATGCAAAAGATTGGTCAAATGTATGAAAAACTATCCAAGACAAAGCAATAAAGGTTTGAACTTCTTACATACATGCTTCGTTGTGTTAGGTTCTATGGTTGCAACAGTGTGTGGAGCTCCTTCTAATAAAGTAGAGCTTAATGTAACGGTATCTAAAAATTTAGGTAAAGAGCAAAAAGCGAAGTATCGTGTGCTGATTACGAATCATCCTGCTGCCTTTGGTGAGGTTCAGGTTGTACAGCGTTTGACGAAGGCTGCAACCAACATAGGTTGGGAGTGGGCGATCGTAGAATGTGTGGATAAGCAGCCGGAATACGTTGAGCAATTAAAGCCGAATTTCATTATATCTTTAAGGGCAGAAACCGCACCTGTTGCTGGCGCTGTTAATTTACTGTATTTGCATGCTCCCCTATTTATGTATTTAAACAAGGATGGGGTGTTTGCGGAGAAAGCGTATCCTAATGTATTACAGTATGACGGTTTTTTGTCTGTTACACCAGATGTGATGCCTATTCGTAAGGCATATGAAGCTTTGCATCATAAACCTTTCCATACTATTTCAACGGTTTTTGGGGTCCAACACACTGAGTTTAAAGATAATCCCAAAACACGTTTATGCCATTGGGGTTGTATTTGGGATAAGGCTCGTGGCAGCGAGGCCTATCAACGCCTGTATCATATGTTAGATGCAACTGAATATTTTGATTTGTATGGGCATCCTAAGTCGTGGGAGCCGATGAAGTTGACGTCTTACAGAGGTTTAATCCCTTCGGATGATCACAGCGTTGTTGATACAATATCTGAGTGTGGAATTGCCCTTGTGTTGCATAGCCATGAACACATCAAAGGGGGCGTGCCAACATCTAGAATATTCGAAGCAGCAGCTGCCTCAGCGGTGATCATTTGCGATGAACATCCATTTGTGAAAGAAAACTTTGGCGATGCCGTCTTGTATATTGACCCGAATCAAGAACCCGAAAAGGTGTTTGCTCAGATAGACGGACATGTAAAGTGGGTTCGAGAACATCCAGAAGAAGCCCTTGAATTGGCGCGAAGAGCCTATGACATATTTGCAACACGATTTACCCTTGAGGGTGAGCTGATCAAAATTGCTGAACTTTATGAAAAGATAGCAGCTGACCATCGTCGATAATAATTACAAATTGCGGTTGAAATATTCGAAATCAAAGAAACCCAAAAGTAGATGTGCAAGCAAGATTTGAGTTAAGCTTAAGGCTGTTTGATGTATCAATTGCCAAAGTATGCACAATAATCCTAATTTCTATTGCGATTTTAAGTGGATTGTTATAGCGTGTGACACACAGTAGTTAAGGAAGTTTTATGCAGCAATCAGCGCACTTACAATCGGTTGTCGATGTTATTAACGAATGGAAAACCCTTCGCCATAAACCGTTTGATCATATTTTGAATCAGTATTTCAAAGATCGACGGTTTATTGGATCGAAAGACCGCCAACAGATTTCATGGATATGTTATGAAGTGTTTCGTCATAAGCTAATCTTAGAATGGTGGGCAGAATGGGCAATGAAAAAGCCTTGTATCGAGGCGGAAGAGGCCTATGCCGTTAAGCTGGTGGCCGTGTATTTCAACTTGGTGCGCAAGAAGTCCCCGGGTGAAATTAACGAGCTGTTCTCGGGTGAAAAGTATGGCGCTCGTCCCTTAGAGCGAGTTGAGCGTCAAATGATCGAAACCATTTGGAAGCAGCCCGCATATGGCAAAGATCCTTTGCATCATGACCTGATGCCTCAGCATGTGCGGTTGAACACCCCTAAATGGTTGTTTGATACAATTACAGAGGCAGATGAACAGGGCGCTGCTATGTTATCTGCGTTAAATTATCCAGCGACAGTTGATCTTAGGGTGAATACGTTAAAGACGGATCGTGAAACGGTTCTGGATACGTTTAAGACCTTGGGTGTAGAAGCCATTGCAACACCGTATTCTCCGTGGGGAATCCGTATTCAAAAGCGATTTAACCTTAATACCTTAGAAGCGTATAAAAAAGGCTTGGTTGAAATTCAGGATGAGGGATCGCAGATCTTGTGCCAAGTAGCGAATCCAAGGCCTAATACCACGGTTGTTGACTATTGCGCGGGTGCCGGCGGCAAAAGCCTTGCGATGGCGATGATGATGAACAACAAAGGTAAGTTGATTTTGTGTGACACTGCAGGTTGGCGGTTAGAAAAGTCGAACGATCGATTGCGTAAAGCCGGTGTGTTTAATGTGCAGCAGAAAATCGTTTTAGAAACAGCAGGTGGCGATGAGGCTATTCTGGCCTTGACGGAAAAAGCAGATACCGTTTTCGTAGATGCGCCATGTTCAGGAACGGGTACGTGGCGACGGAATCCTGATGCCAGGTTTAGGTTGGCACCAAAGGAACTGGATGAGCTTGTTAAAATTCAAGCCAAGATATTAAATGAAGCTAGCTTTTTGGTAAAGCAAGGGGGCTATTTGGTCTATGCAACGTGTTCGATTTTAGCAGAAGAAAATCAAAGCCAAGTAATGGCCTTTTTAAAAAAGCACGACGAATTTAAGCTTGAATCTATTGAATTTAATAAGACTACACATGGGATGTTAAATCTACGTCCAAATACATATCGTACGGATGGTTTTTTTGTTGCAAAGCTGCATAAAACAAAAGGATGATATTTGGGCTCCTTCGCTGTGCTCAGCAGACTTTTCACAGCCCACCCAACCTGGATGAAGCCCTTTGCAGGGCTTCACTGCGGCTTTCCCACCCTTGACGGCAAAGCCGTCAGAATAGGGGAGCAGGCAGAGGAGCTTTGCGACGGGTTGCCCCGGGGCGGTCGGGCCTATAAATGTCACGTGACCAAAGGGAACGTGTCTAAATCTAAATAATTATAGATACGCATTAATACTTTTTTCATACTGAGTATGTATATGTTGTGTCAATATCAAGCAACGTCAATATAGAAAGGAATAATAATGAAAAAAATATGTGTTTTATTAGGTATCGTTTTTGAGTTCTCAATCTCTGTAACTAATGCGACTTCTGATATGAGTGGCTTTGATGATTGTGATCATGCTTTAGATTCATCTGAGCAAGGCTTAAAAGCTCCGACTAATTCACCTCAGGTTTGGCCTGCAAGTGATGAAGCAAAAATTCCCAGTGATTCATTTGCAGCCAAGTCTTTTTTGCCTGCTTCCAATAAGCGTCTTGAGGTAGAGGCTGGAATGCAGACGGATGTTCCGGATAGACCTCAAGACGAGGGGGCAAATGAGGGTGTTGCAGAAAAAGATGAAAAGCAAGATTCAGTTCATGAAGCTGACGGTTCTACTGGAGTTGCCGAAAGTGTGGATTCTTCAAACGAGTCAAATGACGCACAAACGCTAGAGTTACACATTTATGATTATGAACAAGATGGGGATTGGTTCATCTTGAAACGCCAGACACTAGAAGACTTAAAAGCCAGTTGTGATTCTTTGCAGCCAGGGCAGACGTATGTCGCAACATTTAAACCTAGCATTTATCTTGCAATCGATGGCGAGGTGACATCACACTTAATTCCCCACTCATCTTGGGATACTTTCCCGGTGATCGCAAAGATTCGTGCGTGGACAAAGTGGTGGTTAAATCCTTATGCATGGTGGGATTCATCTTATTATTCTTTGAGTTATCATGAGTCTAAAATTGATTGGGATGTTAAAAACAACTCACCAACCCTTATAACGAACCATAAAAAAGACACAAAGTATCTGTTAAGTCAGTTGGGAATGTTTTTGTATTCTCAAGGGGGATCCAAGTATATGAATCCTTATATCGTACCTGAGACTCGATTGGTTTTTGATAGTGCGATGAAGCTTAGATTTAATAGGGTTGAAAAAGCAGCTTATGAGCGTGTTGGGTTTAAAAATGTACGTATAGGAACCCGAGTAAACCCAGTTTCACACCATGTAGAGTATTGTATTTTGGCAGAGAAATAGGCATAAATAATCCCCTGCTGCAATCAACAGCAGGGGATTATTATAACTAAGCAGGTTTTTTTCGATTCATTGACTTAAATGAAAGTTTCTTCAAGCCGTTTTTAATGCTTTTCGCAAAAGAGGGCTTTGCATCTTTATGCGCGGGCTTGTCCTTGTTAAAACGAGGTTTTTCTCTGCCAAAACGTGGCTTATCCGCGGCATCAGCAAAGCGGGGCTTATCTCCAAAAGGTTTTCCACCAGGTTTCCGGTTAGACGATGGTCTGCGACGCTCAGATCGGCGTTCTTCATGGCGTGGGAATCCGCCGGGTGCATGTGCAGATTTTTCACCCGGATTCATTAAGCGATGGATCGCATTCCAAATATGATTTTCGCTAGGTGATACAAAACATAACGCATTTCCCTCAGCGCCAGCACGACCGGTCCTGCCAATGCGGTGAATATAATCTTCCGGGCATTGAGGTAAATCATAGTTGATCACGTGTTGGATGTGTGGAACATCTAACCCGCGAGCGGCAACGTCTGTTGCGACCATAATACGGTTTTTACCCAAGCGAAAGGCTTGAATGACTTTGCTGCGGTGGTTTTGCTTTAAGTCGCCATGAATAGCATTAACGCTGTGGTTTTGTTCGCGCAATTGATCCGCAAGTTTTTCTGCACCCATTTTAGTTTTTACGAAAATGATGACAGAACCATCGCGTTCATCTAATTCTTTTAATAAAAGAGACCATTTTGCGCTTTGAGATGTTTTAATGATATCTTGTTTGATTTTAGCAACAGCTTGATTTTCGCTGCCAACAGCAATACGTTGGGGATCATTAAGGTACTTGCCTGCTAACTTCATCATATTGTGTGGCATGGTTGCTGAAAACATCATCGTTTGGCGTTGTTGAGGTAGGTGGCCGATAATCATCTCTAACTGCTCGGCAAATCCCATGTCTAGCATACGATCAGTTTCATCTAATACAAGATACGCAGTTGTGTTGAGTTTTACGCTGTTGCGTTGCAGGTGGTCATTTAAACGACCTGGCGTGGCAACAATAATACGAGGACGGCGTTTAAGCTGTGCGAATTGACGTTGCATTGGTTCGCCACCAATTAGGACGGCCGTAAAAATAGATGAGCCGCGACCTAAAATGTCTAAAATGCTATCCTTAATTTGGACGGCAAGTTCTCGCGTTGGCACAAGTATAAGGGCTGTTGCAGTATCAGATGCCAATAATCCTTGCAGAATCGGCAACAAATAAGCAATTGTTTTTCCCGTTCCGGTTTGAGCAGAGGCAAGAATGTCTTTGCCTTCTAATAGTAATGGGATCGATTGAGTTTGAATGGGTGTTGCCATTGTAATATTTAGTTTTTGAAGTGCTGCGACAAGCTGCGAGCTAATGCCGAGGGTGTCAAAAGGTTTTTGTGTGTTATTCACTGAATATTTCTCCATAAAGAAATAAAAACACGTCATTTATAAGAAACAACGTGTTTTTATGTATATAATTAAAACGTATGAAAAGGAAGTTTACGCAAGCTGAATATTTACAGCAGAAACTTTACCTTTATCAGTTGCTAATTCATAAGATACATTTTGACCTTCGTTCAATGAACGTAAGCCTGCACGTTCTAGCGCAGTGATGTGAACAAACACATCTTTGTCACCACTTTCAGGTTGGATAAATCCATAACCTTTAGTTACATTGAACCATTTTACTGTACCTTTAGCCATTGTAGTCTCCAAATTTATTTCAGGTTAATATAGTTGATTACTTAATCAGCCACACTGTGGCTCTCGTCTTTTTCAAACACCTGAAGTCTAATTTTAGCTTGCTACAACGTCACAACCAGTGTCGTGGTGATGTGTTTATAAAAGAGTCATAGATTGTTTCATCAAATCTCATTGTATGGATATATTCTTGAAAGTCAAGTACATATAATGTTTTTTCTAAAAGCTGAAGAAATAATGATTTCGTATATTATTTGTTAATAAGTTGATGATATTGTGAGGATGGTAAAGGTTACATCAGCGCTTGGGCTGGTGCACAATATACTCCGGCTGCAATACGATAGACGTCTGTTTTAAATGCGATCGATCTTATACCCGTAACGCTTCAGTCTCAACTGAAAACCTTACGCATCGGCCAAAAACAAGAGTTTTAGGTCGAATGGCTAGAGTATTGTGTCGTGGTGGCGGGGAGGACATCCAAGCTCGTCGGGTTTCAGGAGGACCCCGACACGGGGCGCGGAACTTATCTTGATCTTTGCATCTTAGCGAAATTTGTGACATGAGCAACCTGTATTTCCATAGATCTTTATTTTTTTCTAAATCTCTGATATAGTTACCATTATTCAAACAAAAGGTAGATAGCATGGCTCGTGTAACGGTGGAAGATTGTACCAAAAATATTGCAAATCGATTCAAGTTAGTTTTAGTGGCTGGAAATCGCGCTAAGAAGTTGGCTCGAGGGCTTGCTCCGCACGTTAAGCGCGATAATGATAAAAACGCAGTTTTGGCGCTTAGAGAGATTGCTGCTGATCCTGCTTTAGCAGAAGAGTTTAAGAACGATTTGATTGCTTCGATGCAGAGGGTTCACTTTGATACAGGAACAAGCATAGACGAAGATGAAATCGTAGACCTTGAAAAAGATTGGTCCGAACAAATTGCTCAATTAAGTCGTGAGCTGGAATCATTAGGGTCAGTGGAAGAGAATCTGGAAGATCATATGCAGATTGATGGTGGTGATGCATTAGATGATGGGGCCGGTGATTTTGATGACGAGTCTAGCGAAGAAGAGAAATTTTAACTAATACTAAGGCCTATATGGGTGATGAATATAAATTTCCATTAACTGCATCGGATTTGGTAGAGCTCGTAAAGGTATACGAGCCAGATCCGATGCAAGATTTAATCATCAAAGCCTATGATTTTTCCAAATATCATCATCGTTTTCAATTGCGCTCCTCTGGAGAACCTTATTTTGCACACCCTTTAGAAGTTGCGCGAATCGCAACCACATGGAAGCTTGATTCACAAAGTATTATCACCGCATTGTTGCATGATACCGTAGAAGATACGGTTGTGACGCTGGCCGATATTGAAAAAGAATTTGGTTCAGAAGTCGCACGGCTTGTAGATGGTGTTACAAAACTTAATTCGATTGAGATTAATCCAAATTCATCTGAAAAGTCTGAACAAGCCGAAAATTTACGTAAACTGGTATTGGCTATGTCTGTGGATGTGCGGGTTCTGCTGATAAAGTTAATGGACCGTCTTCACAACATGCGCACAATAAAGTTTTTGAAGTCTTCAGAAAAGATGCGCAGAAAAGCTTTGGAAACTCAAGAGATTTATGCGCCGTTGGCTCAACGCATCGGTATGCAGAGCTTACATGATGAGTTATCGAACATTTGTTTCGAGATTTTACATCCTGAAATTTATGAAGCCATAGATCGTCGTAAGAAACACTTGTTTATGAAAGATAAAGCGATTGTTTCGCGGGTTATTCAGGAATTACAGCAGTGTATTAGCAGTAATAATATTCGGTGTTATGTATCGGGGCGAGAGAAAGCAACGTATTCGATCTGGAAAAAGATGCAGTCTAAGAATCTGCCATTTGAGCAGTTGTCGGATATTTTTGCGTATCGCATTTTGGTTGAGACAATGGCAGAATGTTATCAAGTCTTGGGGCTTTTGCACAGTACGTATCCTGTGGTGCCTGGTCGGTTTAAAGATTACATTAGTACACCGAAATCTAACAGTTATCAATCCTTACACACCTGTATTATTGGTCCTTTTGGGTATAATATTGAGGTGCAAATTCGAACACAACATATGCATGAAGTGAACGAAATGGGGGTTGCTGCGCATTGGGAGTATAAGCAGGGTAAGCGGGATACGCACGAAAAAAGTATTTTCAAATGGATTCGAGAGCTTGTTGATATTCTGGAGCATTCGAACAGTCCTGAAGAGTTTCTGGAACATACTAAAATGGAAATGTACCAGGACAAGGTGTTTTGTTTTACACCAGCTGGCGATATCATTTCATTACCCCATGGGGCAACACCCGTGGATTTTGCGTATGCAATTCACAGCGCGGTTGGGGATCGATGTGTGGGGTGTAAGGTTAATGGTCGCATGATGCCGTTAAGAGTCGAGTTGAAAAACGGTGATCAGGTTGAAATTGTTACGGCTAAAAATCAAACACCTTCTATGGCGTGGGAACGATTTGTTATTACGGGCAAGGCTAGGTCTGCGATTCGTCGGTTTATCCGAGAGCAGCAACGCGAAGAATACGCGCAACTGGGTAAGAACATGTTAAAGGCGGGGGTTCGTTCGGACAAACTAGAGCTTGCTAGCCCAGATTTGCGTAAGGCATCGCGTTATTTTAAAGTAGAGAGCCCATTGGATCTGTTTGCTCAGGTTGGAATGGGGTTGTTATCTGTTACTGGCGTCTTAGACTTTTTTAAGTCGCTAGATGGTGAGTTATCATCCAAAAAAGAAGGAAAGACGCGAGATTTTTCTGATGCGAAGACGTTAGAGAAGATAAGCGGTAAGAAAACTGATAAGGCTTTGACGTCTTTTGCAATTCGAGGATTAATTCCAGGTATGGCCGTGCATTATGCCAAGTGTTGTCATCCGTTGCCAGGGGAATCGATCATTGGTATTATCTCTACTGGACGTGGGGTTAAGATTCATAAAAGTTCGTGTCAGAATTTAACACAATTCCAAGAAAATCCTGAAAAATGGATTGATGTAGAGTGGGGCAGTATTTCAGATTACGAAACCTCGATTTTTGATGTGATATTACGAGTTGTTGTGGAAAACAGGTCGGGGGCATTAGCCGCCGTATCTGCTGCGACAAGTCGATTGAAGGCAAACATTGACAACCTGAAGGTTACAAAACGTGATTCAGAACATTGTGATTTGTTGGTGGAATTGCAGGTGAATAATGCGGAGCAATTAAATCGGCTAATTATGGAATTAAAAGGTGAGTCTTTGGTGATGTCGGTGGAGAGGTTATGATTTTAGGTGTTGGAACAGATATTGTTGAAATTAAGCGTATCAGAAAAGTTTATGAGCGATTTCCAGATAGGTTTTTGCAAAAGTGTTTTCATCCCTCAGAGGTCAAAGAATTTGAGTTATGTGCTTCCGCACAGAAAATACCATTTCTGGCAAAGCGGTTTGCCGCAAAGGAGGCCCTAGCAAAGGCGTTTGGCACGGGATTTATAGAACATGTACGTCTATCTCAGATTTATGTGGTTCGTAATAAGCTAGGTAAGCCCGAGGTAAGGCTGGATGGTGATACTGCTGTATTTTTTGAAACGTTACATTTGGGACCTAAAAAAATACACCTTTCATTGTCAGATGAAGTATCTTATGCTATAGCCTTTGTAATTATTGAAACATTTAATTAGGAAAAATCGATGAAAAAACAAGGTATTGCTTCATTTCTAAAGGAAATCGCGGTTATTTTGCTAGTGGTGTTGGGGATTCGTTTTACGTTTTATGGACTGTCCAGAATTCCATCCGAATCTATGGTGCCCACTGCTAATATTGGTGATTTTATAGCTGTTGCGAATTTTCCGTATGGGTTTACTCCTTTATCAATACCTTATACTCCATCGTCATGGGCGAAACGTTGGTTGGGCAAGGAACCAGAACGTGGTGATGTGATTGTGATTCGTGTGCCACAAGATCAAGATCGTGATTATATTAAGCGGTTGGTTGGGTTGTCGGGTGACCGAATTCAGATGATTAATGGAGTGCTTCATATTAATGGTAAGGCTGTAACATTAGAAGATGGCGAACTTTATACGTATTATGATCAAAAAGGTATACAACGCCAGGGCAGACTTGTTTATGAAACACTCCCTAATGGGGTTCGTCACAAAATGCTGAAATCGATGGAGTGGGGGACAGCACCTTTTGATAACACGCCAGAAATTGTTGTACCAGAAGGGAAGTACTTTTTGATGGGAGACAACCGCGATCATTCCCAAGACAGTCGTTCACCCTTAGGGTGTATCGACCAAAAGAACTTGATTGGTCGTGCAGATTTGGTGTGGTTTTCGACCAATGCACGCTCATTGTTTGATATCACGCGTTGGATTTCTATAGATCTTCTAAAAGAAAGAATGATGAAACGTATATCTCCATGATCGATCTACAAGTAGCGTTGGGCTATCACTTTAAAAAGCCGTACTTATTAGATTTTGCGTTGACGCACCCTAGCTTTTATTCTAACCAAAAAGAGAAAATGCCGGTTAATCATTTTGAACGATTGGAATTTGTGGGAGATAGGGTGTTAGGGTTAGTAGTGGGGGATATGCTGTATCAAGAGTTTAGTGCCGCAAAAGAGGGAGAGCTTGCACGACGGTTGGCGTGGTTAGTGTGTCGGGAAACATTGGCGAAAGTTGCACGACAAATGACAATTCCAACCGTAATTAAATACTCAAGAGCCTCTGACGAGAATGCTACCCAATGGATGACCTTTTTGGCAGATACATGTGAGGCGCTTATCGGGGGAGTCTATTATGATGGGGGGCTTGAGGCTGCGAATAAAGTAATTCGCAAGTTCTGGGAACCCCAGTTGCACGAGCAAGGTGCAGTGAAAGATTATAAAACTCAATTACAGGAATATGCGCAGGCAAAGTTCAAAACTCTGCCAAAATATCAGCTTACGACTCAAAGTGGTCCAGCTCATAACCCAGAGATTACAGTGGAATGTTCTGTTCAAGATTATTTAATGACAGCCGCGGGAAGTAATAAAAAGATGGCAGAAAACGACTGTGCTCAAAAGCTATTAGCTAAGTTAAAAAGATTATAGGATTCTTATGTCAACAGTGACTCAATTTGGATATGTCGCCTTAATTGGAGCCCCCAATGCAGGTAAATCAACGTTATTGAATACGATTATAGGTGCCAAGGTATCCATCGTTACCCCTAAGGTTCAAACGACCCGCCGCAAGGTGTTAGGTGTGTACATGCAGGATCAAATTCAGGTGGCCTTTGTGGATACGCCCGGTATCTTTACCCCGAGCAATCGGCTTGGAAAGGCGATGGTGAATGTCGCTTTGCAAGCCGTTGCTGAGGCCGATTTAATCTGTCTGTTAATTGATGCCAGTAAACGCACTGAAGATCATGAAAAGCTATTTCAGATTGCAGTACAATCAAAGCTACCTGTTTGTGTGGCTTTAAATAAAGTTGATAAAACACCCAAAGATAAGTTGTTAATATTGGCTCAACATATTAGCCTAACCTATGGTATTCATGATGTCTTTATGATATCTGCCTTGAAATCACAAGGAGTTGATGGGTTGTTAAATTACATTCATCAAAAAATGCCAACAGGACAATGGCTGTTTGAAGAAGATGATTTAACGGATTTGTCGTTACAAGATATGGCGACAGAGTATACCCGTGAAAAGTTATTTGCGTTTTTACATCAGGAAGTTCCCTATGGTCTAATGGTTCAGCACGAGTTGTGGAAAGAAGACGTTCCTGGAAAAATAGAGATTTATCAACGAATAATCATTGAAAAAAATAATCATAAAGGTATTGTATTAGGGCATCAAGGAACTTTAATAAAAAAGGTGCGGCTGGCAGCGGAAAAAGATATTCGACAGTTGCTTCAGAAAAAGGTAAAACTTTACTTGCAGGTAGTTGTAAAAGAAGACTGGCAAAACAAGCCACAGTATTTTCAAGAACAAGGATTGGAATTTAAATAGGATTTATGATGAAAAAGGCCTCAATTTTATTAGTATCAACGGCACTATTGTTAACCGCATGCACGACAGAGCACCCCACCCTTGATGACTTTGTCATGGATGATGAAATTACCATTGATGCCCGAGACTTACTGAATGATGATAATAAGGGTGTTACCTTTGAAAAGGATGCTGCGGGGGGAGTGGTTACTTCACAAAATCCACCAGATAAAACCACGGCACTTTCTGTGAAGTCGAATGAATATATAAAATTACCCGACACGCTATCAAAAGATGCGACAACATCTGATGTAAAATCAGACAATGCAGAGAAGAAAAAGACGATCGTTACACCTAAAGCAAAAGAGACTCCCACTGCTTTTGTAAAACGCACAAAGGATTTAAATCCAGTAAATCAACCGGCGGCTGCATTTTTTGATGCAAATGCGTTGGGATTACATTTGTTGGGTAAGCCCGTTGCCACAGGAGATGTTACAGCTGAGGTTGAGGCGCATAATAAAGCTATCGTTGAAATGAAGGCAAGTTATGATGAGCGTAACTTATCAAAAATGAATGTTTGGCGCGACAAAGAGTTAATTTCAGTTCCCCATCAGGATGAGACCTTGTTTTATCCCTTTAGTGGCCCGGATGTTGTGAATATGTTAACGCTTTTCCCCAACCAGCAAACTTATGTCATGATGGGAATGGAGTATGTGGGGACATCCGAAACAGTTGCCGAGTGGATGAAGCCGTTATCTAAACAAAAGATGGATACCATTCGTAAAGCTGTGGAATCCGTGTTTATTCGTAGCTTTTTTAGAACGTTAGACATGTCGTCTGATTTTAGCCGAAATGGAACGCGGGGCGTGTTACCTGGCATGTTGCTAATGTTAAAGATACTTGAGCGTGATGTAAAATCTGTTCAGTGGGTAACGTTGACTCAGGATGGTAGCTTGAAATATCTGACACCTGAGGCAACTAAAACCGCCAATGGTAACTTTGGCGTAGAGATAAAAACAACCCATCCAACCCAAGGATTTGAACAGACGATTTACTATTTCAGAACAGATTTGTCTGATACCCCAATGACAACCAACCTGGGGTTAAGGAACTTTATCTCTAGTAAGCTGGGTACAACAACAACGTTTGTAAAATCAGCATCGTTCTTAATGCACATGCAAGAGTTTGGTTGGATGCGTAACACAGTGTTGAATGTAAGCCGTGTGGTGTTACAAGATGATTCTGGTGTTCCTTATAAGCACTATAAGCAAAAAGATTGGGATCATAGACTTTACGGACAATATATAGGTCCTTATGGTGCATCGTTTGCCACCTTTAAACAGCCAGAGTTAAACAAGGCCTATGACAGCATGCCATTGCAGTTGTTGGACTTTAACTTTGGGTATGGATATGCAAAAATTCCATCGCACTTGATGTTGTTTATTCGTAAAGAGAATTAGGAATTATCGGCGTTTAAGCGAGTTATGCGAGATCTGCATGGTTCCGCTTTCATTAAGAGGAGAAGATGATGAACATTGAAGAGTTTTACAACGTTATACGAACTGACAAGGATCCAGTTGATTTTGAAACAATTAAGCAAGCAGATAGTGGAACTAGATATTTTCTTGATATATTTAAGAAACATGGAAATAAAGACTTTTTCTGGAGTTGGAATTGGGCGGCCTTTTTTGCCCCTACAACGTTTGGGTTTTATAGAAAGCTTTATCTGTTTTGGGGGTTAAAGATGTTGGTTTTTGTTATTGCTGCTATACTTGTGGGGGTTTTAACAGAGAATGAGACAATTGCATTCTATGTTATGTTTTTTTCTATTTTCTTTGTTCAAAGAATATTTTTTGCAAGTATCGCAAATAGTCTGTACATAAATAAAATAACAAAAAAGTACAAGAAGGATAAACGATATCGCTTGAAGCCAACTACTGCAGGTGGGTTATGTGGTTTACTAATAGTTCCAGGGTGGTTTTAGTGTAGGTTTCAATGAACAGCGAAGAGTTTTATACATCCATCCGTAAAGAAATAGATCCTGAACACTTGGGGGATGGGGTGAGCTACCACACGGCGCATTACTTAAAAGCATTCCAAAGAAAAGATCTGTTTTATTGGAATTGGGCAGCGCTTTTAATGGGGCCGTTTTGGATGCTGTATAGGGGCTTGTATGCTCCGTATGTCATGTTAATGGCGACTAGCGTGGTTTTGAGTTATTTTCCCGAACCCTTGATTCTGAATCTGTTGGTGTGTATCGCTATAGGCATTTATGGCGATGCGATGTATATATTTTTTGTTCAAAAAGCGCATGATCGTGGGCAACGGATGCCCCCAGGAGAGCTTTCAATGTTTATGCTAATAGGCATACATGTGTTGGTAGTATTTCTTTTAGCAAGCTTGATATAAGGCGGCGCCTTTCGCCCTACAACGCCACGAGGTGGGAGCATGCAGAGGAGCGATAGCTCTGGCTTGCCTGCGGGCGAGCGGATTCAGATTGATCACATGACACTCACTAAGAATGGCATCACCCTT
>CAZMBF010000001.1:0-21741 GCA_964564365.1 uncultured Alphaproteobacteria bacterium | reverse complement strand
AGAGCATCGGGCGATCCTTGGCCCGGTTTTTTAACAGGTCATAGCCTAAAAAGCTTCGATGATCGCCGTGAGCCACAAGTTCAACCGATGGACGATGTAATTCGCAAACCTGAAAGGGCTTACACCCAGCGTTCGGAAGGGCCCAGAGGGTATGGCATTTCTTACAGCGGCTCCGTTAATATCCAAATGTCTAAAAAAACACTGTTTATAGCAATGCTTTTCTTTGCCGCGGCAATATTAACCGCCTTTGGATCTGGGTACGCAATAGGAAATATTTCTACCACCCTTGCGCTCACCACTGGCGTTGTTATATCTCCAGCGAAAAAGCCTGTTGTGCCAAAGAAAAAGGCTCAGGCTTCCGCAACCAAGCCTTCAACGCGCAAAGAGTTTAAGACCGTGGCGACCCCTGTCGCCTCAGCCCTTGAAAAAAATGAATCTCAAGCAGCAGGCGTCGAAACTGCTGAGGAAAAAAGCGATTTACATATTTTATCGGAAAAGAATAATAAGGAAACCAATGACATCGAACCCACCTATCAAGACCCCGAATCAGATCCTGCCGCGACTGATGAAGAAATGGCCGATTAAAGGACTATTATTTTCTGCCCCGTTATTGCTACTAACTGGATGTGATAAAGTTAATGATCTTTTATCCGGAGAAATGGTACCTCCCGGATTAATTATGCTTAAGCAGGAAATAAAGCTACAACGCCTTTTACTGGTCTCTGATCCAGACGCTAACAAAGCTAGGGCGTTTGATTTTTATCTTGTTTTAACAAAAAACCTTCAGATGGCTCAAGACCTATCTCAAATGACATCTGATCAGTTTTTTAAAAGTTACAAAACGGCAACTTTTGATCAAAACTACCACAATATGTACAAAATATATAAGTTTTCAATTATTCCCGGCAAAAAAAATCCGGAACGAAAATTAAAAATAGACCCAGGCAGCAAGTATGTTGGGGGATATTTCTTTGCAAACTTGCAACAGCCTAAAGGCAATAATAGAATTCGCATTCCATCGACTCCGCAAGTTATGGTAAAATTTTCAAAGGACGGAATGAAACTGGTAACTCCTGACCTTATGTCCGAAGGAATTGAAGAGTTAGAAGAAAAAATTAGCACAGCGGTGCCAGGTTTTAGCAAGTAAGGTGTGTAGTGATAAAAGATTATCGATTTAAAATAGATCCGTTGCAGTGGCACGAGGGCATGCCTTTGGCGCCTCAACACTTTCAATTAAATGATCATCGCTATCAAAGCCTCTTAAGTTTTCATACGTTGAATAATGGCCCCTATCATTGGGGAGTGTTTGATATGCAGCTTGATTCGCTAGCTCTAGGAAAAGGGCTTTTTAAGCTTCAAAAGATAACCGCACTTATGCCAGACGGCACAGTCGTGCAATATGAAGAAAGCGATCAACTGCCCAAGCTAGAAATCCCCTTGGGAGAGGTTGATTTCAAATCTCAAAGCAAGTGTGCTATATACTTA
The DNA here is from genome assembly GCA_964564365.1 of uncultured Alphaproteobacteria bacterium. Taxonomy (GTDB): domain Bacteria; phylum Pseudomonadota; class Alphaproteobacteria; order UBA6184; family UBA6184; genus Bodonicaedibacter. The sequence goes on along the minus strand of CAZMBF010000001.1, from coordinate 20,256 downwards.
GCGCTTCCAAGTTATTCACCGGGAGAACCCTCTGCTGCGGGCAACGTGCCTAGGTTTATTTCTACGTCGGGGGATGTAGTTATGGACGAAAATGGATCCTTTGGAGAACCCGCTCGTGTTCCAAGACTTGCTCCGAACCTATATTTAATTGTGGGGCAAACTCCCTCCAGTAAGTTTGTAAACTTCCAAATTGCTGAAATTGCAAAAACAGACAATCAATACATTTTAACCACTTTTGTTCCGCCGCTATTAAGTCTTTCTAAAGATTCACCTTTAAAGAAAGCGTTAGACGATTTAGCGCTAACCATTCGCACAAAAATTCTCTATAGCTTGGAACGCTATGATGCAGCAAGCGACAGCCCATCACACACGCATACTCGAGAAATTTTGCACACTTTAATTGAAGCATTAATGCCCTTTGAAACCATTGTTGCAGCAGAAGGTGTTCATCCTTTTAATCTATATCTGTCTTTGGTAGAAGTCGCATCCAAGATTTCAAGGTTAAAGCTGGATCTTAATCATCCGCCTCTTTTTAATATCTATGATCATACAAATATCTATGACACATTCAAACCCATTATAGACTATATAAACAAAATCATAGATCGGATGTACGACAAAGTACAAACACGCACATTCCAACAAAAACGAGGTTATTTTGGACTTGGGTTGCCCACTGTATGGAAATCGAAAACATTGATCCTGGGGATTAGGAAAGCCACAACAACAAGCCAATCTGATAGCTATAATTGGATTGAAAATGCGTTAATTGGAACTGAGAAGTTTGCGCAATCTATTTTAGATCGACGGATTGTTGGCGCAGCTAGACGGATTATGTCATCTGACGAAAAATCCATTCTTACTGCGCCTAATGACGTAGTTTTGATCGAGGTTAGTATTGATCCACAATTTATTAGCTTAGGAGAAGTGTTATACGTATTTAACCCTTCGGACGGGCAGCACAATCGTCCAACAGAGGTTTATCATTACGTAGCGGCAAACGATATTTAATTTAATATAAAAAGATATAAGAATAATAATGCTACATCATCAATATCAAGATTCGTTTGTGTATCGTTTTTTTTGCTCGTACTACACCGAGGTGTTGCGAGAAAAACAAAAAGCGTTGGCTCAAGCTGGCCCTCAATTACCCAAGCTAGATGAAGACAAAACAAGACTAATTACCGAAAAGATTATCGCAAAACTTGAAGCCTTTTTACGCGACTCGGAAGATGAAGCCCTAAGAGGCGGCTCTTACATCCAGGTAGGCTATAAGACTGTTCAATATATAGCCGTGGTCTTAACAGACGAAATTTTTCTAAACCTAAATTGGCAAGGGCAGGGATACTGGGACAAAAACATTCTAGAATCTCGACTATTCAATACTCGCAAAGGGGGTGAGAAGCTCTTTCAAGATTTGGGAGACTTTTTAGAACAACATGACATGTTGAGATCTGATATTGCAGCGGTTTATCTGCATGCTCTGGCGCTTGGGTTTCAGGGCAAGTATCGCCACACACGAGACCTATCAACAATAGATATATATATGGGCAAATTGTACGAGTTTATTTATCGTCAATCTCCAAAAGTCTTTACTCACGAAGCTGCGTTATTCCCAGAGGCGTATTTACATACGATTGAAGATGCAGAAGCTCAAAAGCTCCCTGATCCCTATCGTTGGTACTATTATTATTTTGGTGGAATTGTCGCCTTTTTAGTTATCACTTATATTATGTGGTTTGATCTAACATTCGAACTGAAAAGCGGACTATATGAATTAATTCAATTAGGAAAATAAAAACAAGATGGATTGGATAAAATACATTTGGAACTATATAAAAAATCCTGAGCACTTTGTGGGATGGTTCAAAGCTACGTTTCCTGCAGCTGCAGACTATAAATATATCGCCAATGTATATTACATTCTGGTCACCATCATTGGTCTAATTCTTTTGTATATCCTTTTCAAAATTGTGCGTTGGGTTTTCCGCAAGCTCATCCAAGTTTATATGCGTATCAAAGCCTATTTATCAAAGAAAAAGCAAAAAAAACTACCTAAAAACGAAGGGGGTGATTCTAGCAAGCTGTCTAAATGGTTGATCAAACTAAAAGAGCTATTAAATCCCGAAAAAGAACCAATGGAAGAAGCCTTTCACGAGGCTGCAAAACTATTAAAGCAATCATTCGGTGTGACCGAATATATGTACGCACTACCTTGGTATCTTGCAATCGGAGATACTGCGTCGGGAAAGTCGACCTTATTAAATAGCTTAGACATAAAGCGCCCATTTGGTCTTGGTCCTAAAATTGATAATCTAGGGTTTCCGTTAACATGGAATTATTTTGATTACGGAATTGTATTAGATGTTCGAGGGGACGTCATATATCAAGAAAATAAAAAGCCTGCCACTTCTAAGACGTGGTTGGATTTGCTACATCAGCTAAGCTATCATCGCGCGCGCCGTCCTTTAGATGGTCTTATCGTTTCAATTTCTGCTGAAGATTTATATGGACCTAAAAAGCTATCACCACTAGATATGCGTCAGAAAGCACATGTTCTATATCAAAACTTAATTACCCTACAAAGTAATTTGTCAATGCGCTTGCACGTATATATGATTATTACTAAGACTGATATTATACCTGGATTTGAAGTCTTCGCCAAAAGTTTCACATCTTCAAACGCTAAAAATATGTTTGGGTGGTCTGCCCCACACAGCATTCAACAACCCTACAGTCCGGCCTGGGTGGATGATGCTGCTGAAAAGACCACAGCTGCAATAAACGATTTAAAACTTCAAGCATTTTCAATGATGCGAAAACATGAGAAGCCAATCGACGCCGATGCCTTGTTTGTATTCTCTGAGGAGCTTCTAAAGGTATGGGAAAACATCACCTCCTTTAGCAATCAACTGTTTGGTGAAAACGTATATCAAGATTCACATTTTCTGCGAGGCATCTATTTTGCAGGTGAAACAACAGAGCCAAAGGCTTACACCGCTAATCTAGAAATATTTGTCAACAATCCGTCTTCAAAGATTTGCTTTGCCAGAGATTTGTTTATGTTGAAAATATTCCGCGAGAGGAATGTCGCGTTTCCCTCATACGAAATTGTTCAGTCTCTTTGGCGCAATCTTACTGCCGGGAAAATTGGTTTAATCGGAGGATTTTCAACATCTTGCCTTTTATCCCTTCTAGCCTATCATCAATTTCGTATTAGCAAAGAAAATCTTACCCCCACAATTCAAGACATGAAACTGGTTTTAAAAGAGGTTAAGAGTTTACGTAAAAACAATACAAAGCTTTCTAATGATGAGCTAGATTCTTACTACAAGCACTTGGATCACTTCTTAAAAACAGTTACAGAAGATACCAAGTTTTGGGCGTTTTTTATGCCTCCGTCTTGGTTTTCTAGCTATAAAAAAGATGCCTATGCTGCTGTTGGATCAGCGTTTGATCTTATATTAGTTCAAAGCGTTCACCAGCAAGTTCAACAAAAGCTGGACAAGCTGCTCTTGGTTCCTAAGGAAGTAACAAAATTAACAGACAAAGAAAAAAGCGTGTTTGACACAGTTAATCAAAAGCTTTCAGAAAAAGCCAACCCCATTAAAACTAAATATTTTCAGTCAATAAAAGAGTTTGCAGACACTTTGGTATCTCTAGAAAAAATCACGAATTCTTATAACAACTTTTTTATCTCCAGACAGAAAAATGACATTTTTCTTTTAATGAAAGATTTGTTTAATTATGACTTTACAGATAACTTTAAAGATAACTTCACTCTTTATAACTGGTCTATTCAAACAAATGCCTATCAGAAATTAGATCTCAATTCATCCAAAAAACTAATTCAAAGCAACCTTGAAAAATTATTTGATGGCTTTGTGGTCTATGGCTTATCGCAAAATGATAGCCTAAAAAAGGTATTTGGCTTAAACTCTTTACTTGATGATCTAGCAGACGTGGACTCCTACTCTGATGCTTCTTTAGATGATTTTGAAAACATTGTAAAGACCATCCAAGATGTTATGGACATCTCTTATAAAACAGGTGATCTAGCTTGGGTTGCGGAAGAAAAGTTTAATCCTGGCGAAGATTTTGTAAACTTTTTAGGCACATTAAGTAGATCACAATTAGTCACCCAAGAATTTATTAACGCTCAACTGGACCGCATTCAAACTGCTTATATTACCCTTAAAGACGAAATCTCTGGCTCGTACTCCACTTTGCTAGAGTCAAGCGTGTTCAATATGAATGATGGAGGATTTAGAGCAAATCAAGAACTTATTGACATCAAAAACTTTTTAGATCGCTTTTATGATGAAAGCTTTATGACAAAAGTGGAAAAGAAAGGCCTTGCTACTCAAGAAATAAAGAGCAAACTTATTCTCTGGGACAGTCGTCACTTAGGAAATGCTGAAAAGATGCTTTCTGCGTATTATGACTTTATGGAAAAGGGGATTGAGGATTACCCTCAAAAACTAAGGCCGCTGCTAGAAAAAGTCTCCAAAATGAAGCTTCACGAGAATTTATTAAACTTACTAGCAATGTCTCAATATACAGTAAGCAGTAGCATCGAGGCCGTAGGAGTTAATCCTGAAGAACGCTTTAAAAACCAAGTGCGCAGCTTCTCTTCGGCTTGGGCGCCCTTAAAGAAAATACTAACAGAGCTATCCTCGGTTGATGAGATTCCTGAACTGGTTATAGAGCTGAATCGCTTTGTAACAGAGCAGTTCGTAAGGGTATTAACCGCACTTGACGATATTGTTGAAAGTGAAAATTTGTTAAAAATTAAAGGAAATACTTTTAAGTGGTGGGGCGGAGATGGTAACCCCATTTTTGCAGGCTTTAAAGTTGGGGACCTGAAAGCCTTAGAAAGCTTATTGGAAACACATTTCAGGCGCATAAGCAAACTAGCTAAAGACTTTGCAAAACCCTCAGTAAACCTTTTGCTTGCTGATTTCCTGCCACTACAAACTGACGAGAGACAGCGTCTGAAAAAGTGGTCGTCAATATTAGAACAATCTCTTGCTTATGAAAAGAAACAAGCTGGCAACTCTGTAGAAAAGCTTGTGCATCTTTATTTGCAAGATTTAAAAGATATAAAAATTGAAACCGCGGCAGACACCTTAAAAAAAGTTGAAGTGATATCGGATGAATCTGATTACTTCTTAGAACAACGGGCTGAAACTTTAAAGGCTTTATCCGACCGAATTGATGCTATTGGCGGATTTAAACTTTTAGAGCAATATCAAAAGATTGCCAACTACTTTAATGACAACATCGCAAACAAACGCCCCTTCACAGACGATCCATCGATACAAGATGAGGTAGATCTAGCCAGCCTAAAGGAATTGTTTGACTTAATGGCTGAGAAGTCTTTTGCGCTAGATGATTATATTGCAGCATTCAAAGCTCGGGAATCTGCCGCAGACAAATATATTGATTTTTATAAAAATCTAGATCGCTTGCGTCGATTGTTTAAACCGTTTGCTGATGGAAAAAGCGATACACCATCCGTGTCTTTACAAATATATTTCCACGCATTAAAGCAACGCGAATCAAAAGAAGCAGACTACTTAACTGATCAAGAGTTTGATTTTGGGTCTGGCACGCCCTTTGATATCAGCGACAATGGGAAAAAGGTTGTTTGGACTTACGGAGAACCCGTAAACGTTACTTTCAAATTGGCGGATAGCGCACCTGTAAGCATGTTTACTTACTCGGAAGATGAAACCACGTTCACAAAAGTTAGCGAGACAGAGGGTCTGTTTTCATACGATGGACAATGGGCATTATTCAAATTATTATCCGACAAGGCTGACAAAAAACAAAAAGGATTGCTGCAGTTTGATATTCCAGTAAGCGGCGATCGTGGAGCCAGCAATCTGCGCACATTTATCAAAGTTACACTCCAAAGCACTGATGACAAAGAACCAGTAACGATAGGAGAATTCCCAAAACTACCTCAAAAAGCGCCTAAGCTATCTAAGAAAACACTTAATACTATTAACGCTCTACAAAAAGCAACAGCAGGTAAAACAGAGAAGGCCGATGACGATGAATAGAGAAGAGCTTTTAGCACCTATTGAAACAGCCAATCCATCTGGCGCGATGATTCGATATGATGATACGTATCGAGAAATTCAAACCTTAAGAATGAGAAGCCTTGATTCTGCTGCCATTGACTATAAGAAGATTGAAGAGGCGTGTACTAATATCCTTAAAAACACTAGCAAAGATCTGCATATTGCTGTCATTTTAACCGAAGCCTTAGCGAACAGATATGGAATAACCGGATTAACCGATGGGATACACCTTGTGGTAGATATGTGCGAAAAGTTTTGGTCATCTATACACCCCAACAATCCTAACGACCCAGAGGCGCGACTCAGCTCTTTCATATGGATGAATGACAAGCTTTCTGATGTAATCTTAAAAACCCCCATTACAGCGCCCGAAATACCCGGCATTCCAACGTTTACTCTTGCGAATCTGATTGATGCACGACAATTAGAGCTAACGTTACAAAAAGCCGGAACTCGCAAACACACCATTTTGGATCAAGCTTTAGCAGAGAAACGACCTACGCTAGAAACGATCACAAAGTCGATGCACAGCACCCCCGCAGTTTTTTATGAAACCCTTATAAACAATATCAAGCTTGCTGCAATTGCGATTGAACGATTAGAAGATTTTTTGGATGATAAGTTTAAAGATGAGGCTATTAGTATGAAGGGGTTTGATACGCATCTTTTACAAATAGAAGCTTACGCAGAAGAAGTGTTAGATCATAAAAATACTTCTCTCATGTCTGGTGATCAGGAAGACATTCCAGAGCCTTTAGACAACACTGAGATAACGCCCACAGTTATAGAGGAAACCATTCACCTTTCGGCAGATCAACTGTATGTTTTACTTGGCAAGATTGCTGAGCGATTGGAAGAGATAGATCCCAGATCTCCGGCACCTAAACTTTTAAAGAAAGCAATTGAATGGGGAAATATGAGCACCACAGAGCTATTTAACGATCTTGATAGACATGGCATAAGCATTTCTGAGGTTACTAAATTTTTAGCATAATCGCAAATTAACACTGACCTCCACCCAAAGAAAGATGTCCACCATGTGCACAAAGCCTGTTGGTTAGGTTGAGCCACTTTTCTTCAGAATCTTTAAATACCAGATCTTCCGTGCACTCTGCCCACAACCATTTATTATCTTTAATTTCTTGCTCTAACTGCCCAGCTTCCCAGTTCGTATATCCTAAGGCAAGCAAACTCCGCGATGGTCCATTGCCAGAACCTATTCGATTAATAATGTCTAGTGTCGCGGTTAACGAAATAGAAGACGTAATCGTCGTTGTTTGCTCGTGCACATAATCATTTGAATGCAGAACAAACCCACGCCCCATATCTATTTCTCCGCCAGCAAATAGCGGGATACGTTTTGGAAAATTTTCATGGGTTGGGATATTTAGTTGCTCCAACAAATCATCCAAATAAAGTGCGGGTATCTTTTTATTAATGACCAACCCAATGGCTCCTTTGTCATCGTGGCCACAGACTAATATAACTGTCTTTGCAAGCCCTCCTTGTAAATGAGGCATGGCGATTAATATAGTACCCACAAACGACGCATCAAAATTCATAATATAACTACTCTATTGACAGTATTACCATATGTCAAATATATGACCATATGGTTAACAGAGGTAATTTTTTATTGTGGAAAATTGTTAGTTAGGCGGAAAACATATATAGTCAATCACGGATAAAATGAATATTTAAAAAATTAATGAAATAAAGCATCAATGGAACCGACAATTTTGTGTCTAAGGAATTATATTTGAGCGCATTTCTTTTCAATAGGATTAAGATCAGGAGAATACGGAAGAAGATACAGTAAGGTATGACCTGCAGCGCCTAAAGCCTCTTGCATCTCTGCTTGTTTATGAAAGGCGGCATGGTACATCACAATCACACTTCTTTGCGGTAGTTTAGGAATTAGATCTTGTTTATCCATATAGTACACACCATTTGTCCACGATTTGTCTTTTATAAAAAGTTTATTTTTTTACTGATTGACGTAAAAATATTTTTATTTTACTATATTTTTATTGCGGTGTTTTAAAGGGTTATTTTTGAATGCAAAGGTTTCTGTTAAACGACTTTAACGACTATCTTGCCCGACAAAAGTCGGACCCTTTTTTTCAGTTTTTTCAATCTTCCGTTGCGGGGCTTGGGTGTTTCATGGGTGTCTTCTTTAAAGGTAGCCCCGCAGGTGGGAGTATCTCGTAAAATAAATAATAATAATGAGATATTTAAACGATCGTAACAACAACAACAAGACGATCAAACTTATACTCTAAGCTGGGTTTTAAATCCAGCTTTTTTTCTTATAAACCACAAAAAACCCCTATTAAGATTGTCCATTTAGTCGCAGATGTATCAGATGTAATACATAATTAGGCTCCTTCGCTTCGCTGCGGAGACAATTTCACTGCCCGCCCAACCTGGATGAAGCCGTTTTCAAAGGCTTCACTGCGGTTTTCTCACCCCCAAGGCGCAGGTTCGCCTCTGCTTGCCACCTCTTGTGTGGCATTGTGAGGCGAGGGGCGCCGTAGCTCTAAGTAATAGCCTTGATGTATATCGGCGAATGACACAGGCTTCGTTTCAAGAATCAGTTCATACTTTGATATATGATCCCGATCATCCCCAACGAACTTTGTTCCGATTTAAAATCTAACTTTTAAACGTTTGAACCAGGTCGTTATGAATTCTACCATTCGATGCAAGAATTGAACCTGTTGTGTCATCGCGATGTTTACCATCAACCGTAGTAATCATGCCCCCGGCTTCCCTCACCAACAAGGTTCCTACTGCCGTATCCCAAGTATGCGGATCCATTTCTAAGAATGCATCTAATCGACCTGCAGCAACGTAGGCCAAATCCAATGAAGAAGCTCCCATTCTGCGGAAACCGAAGATGGTTGTGTGAATCTTGGTTAGAAAACTAACATACGCTTGTTTATGCACCAACGATGGGCCTGTCGCAATTAATGATTCGCTCATTACCTTACGGTTGGAAACACGCAAACGCTTGTCATTCATAAAGGCTCCACAACCTTTTTCAGCAGCAAACATTTCATCCTTGATGGGGTCATAGGTAATACCTGCGATAATCTCACCATTTTGCTCAAGTGCTACTGAAATAGCAAAATGAGGGATCCCATGAATAAAGTTCTTAGTTCCATCTAACGGATCAATGATCCAGCGACTCTCAGAGTCAGTTGCTGGAATCACCTCTCCACTTTCTTCAGTAATCAACCCAAAATTAGGACGCGCTTTATGAAGTTCTTCGTGCAAGATCTTTTCAATACGCAAATCAGCAGAGCTTACAAAATTGCCCAAACTTTTTTCAGCAACCTGCAATCGCTCAATTTCTCCAAAATCACGCAACAAGCCTCTTGATGCTTTTAGTATAGCAGAGCTCATTACGTTCATATTGGGCGATTTTAATGGGGTTCGTACAGAGCTCATTAGTCTTTTGCCCTTTCAACATACGTACAGTCAGCCGTTCTAACAACAATTTTAACGCCAGCCTCAATATATTGAGGCACCATAATGCGCAACCCATTTTCTAACTTTCCAGGTTTAAAAGAAGCACTTGCTGTTTGTCCCTTAACTGTGGGCTCTGCTTCTACAACTGCCATCACAACGGTTTCAGGTAACGTCACTGACAAAGGTTCACCATCACACAATGAAACTTTCACAACCATGTTTTCAGCCAAGAATGGGGCCGCCTCACCAAAAAGCTCTGGCTTCAACGTGATTTGATCAAAAGATTCTTGATCCATAAAGGTGTACTCTTGCCCGTCGGTGTACAAATACTGATAGTCGCGATCTTCCATATACACACGCTCAACAGCTTCGCTTGAACGAAAGCGTTCATTTGATTTCGTGCCTGTTTGAATATCTTTCAACTCAACCTGCATAAAAGCCCCACCTTTTCCGGGCTTTACGTGTTCCGTTTTTGTCACAAACCACTTGCGCCCCTTATGTTCAATCACATATCCAATGCGGATTTCATTGCCATCAATTTTCATTTCAAATCCTTAAAAACTATTTTTTGCAGCATACCATGAGGGCTAAGAAAATGAAAGAACGTTGTCAAAGGTGAATAAGTAACCTTTATTTAAAAGGGTGAGTTATAGCCTTATTCATATAAAGTGGTTATATCTACTCTCGGAAAATGAACTTAAAGTCATTGGATTATCTAATCATTTGATTCGCTAAATATATCCATTTATTTGCGCTTTGCTATATATTCTCGTTTCTATCCCAGGCTTTCTTTTTGCAAAGGCTTTATGTCTGAAGAGTTTAAGTTGAAAAACAATGATACCAATGCAGAAGAATCATTGAAATTAACGAATCATACCTACAACTATCCATTGGATATTGGAATTAATAACTTTTATAGCGCCCCCCTCTTATGCAAAAGGAAGAGAGGATGGGCGCTTATTCATCTGCTGCGGTAGGTTTATTCTGTCGAGGGTTTGCCACCCTTCGACGGGTAGTTTTTATTTGTATGTCTTGCAGAAACCGGCGCACTGAACTGTCAGGACTTGCCCACACAAACCGCAGAGCCAATCGCACTTTATGATTCCCTGGTAAGATTTCTTCAATATCTGTTCTAATGTCATTTAAATGACTGTGCAATATATCTTCTAAAATGCCACTCGCGACATAGGCTATTTCTTCTTCTTCGTGACATAAATCTAAAACACCTAGAATAAACTGCAATCCAGAGGGTGGGTCAGTTTGTACCAAGTTTTCAGCGTAATCACACGCCCATGTGTGTTTCTTAAACTGACTTCTATAATACACGATATATGCCCACGCACACATGTCAACGGGTTTATCTCTCATAATGATTAGTATCTCAATGTCTTCGTTTATGTTTTATCACAACAACCTAAACTATAAGTTAATTTATTTGACAATCTGCACATTTCCAAAAGAATAACTGATATTTTTGCCAGAAATTAACTATTTATTAACCTCTTTTAACTATTATTAAGGTATCCACAGGAGATCACCCATCATGCGAAACAAACTTATCTTATTATCACTTATAGTATTAAACGCCTCTTCAGCACTGTATGCAGCGCCCCTTGCATCTTTTGATGATATTCAACGAGTTATATCAGAAGGCTCATTAAATCCATCGTCACTAGGATCCCCAACTTATAGTACTGAGTCAGAAGGAGAAGCCTATGCCCAATTATTTAGGACGCATTCAAGTCTACTTAATATGACGAAAGAGCAACGCGAAAAACTTGCAAAAAAGCTGGGAGAAACAAAGCGAGCAGAGCTTGAGAAAGCAATCCCTCAAGAAAAGCAAGATGAAGTTGAACCCAAACATTCATGCTGCTTTATATTTTGGAGAAGCGTTTTCAGAATTTCGTCAAAAACACTGGGCAGCCTTGCGATCGATATAATATTAGACTTATCTGATGGAAAACTAGATGGACATGGCCCTAACGGATCAATCAATTATTTAAATCATATCGCAAATATAATCAACACAACGATGGAAGAAGTTCGATCTTTATAATGAAAACAGACCTCTACAGCGCCCTTCGCCCCACAATGCCACAACAGTGGCACGCAGGGGCGAACCTGCGCCATCTCTAGGTCATTTTGAACTATAAATACTTTTGCATCCGCTTGTGAGCAAACTCGGTGGTTAACTTATTCAGTACATCTGTATGCTGTTTAATTAAATGACGGTCATTCGTTGTTAAGATCTCAGATAATTTCTTAGTGGCAACATTAATATCTTGTTGCTCAGTCTCTGAAAGCATTCTGCCATCTTCTTGAAGGGCTTGCTCTACTGCACACAGTAACTGTTCAGCCTCTGTTTTTGCTTGGCTTAAAAGACGATTTTCCATATCGATTTGGGCATTACGATAGCTATCCAGAATCATTTCTTTCATGGCATCATCGCTTAGACCATAGGTCGGTTTTACGGTCACGGTTTGTGTTACACCTGTATTTTCTTCTTGTGCTGTTACCGTTAATAATCCATCCGCATCTAAAGCAAATACAACTTTAACTTTTGCAACCCCAGCTGGCATGGCTGGAATGCCCGATAATACAAACTTACCTAACGATCTGCAATCATTTGCAAACTCTCGCTCTCCCTGAACAACGTTAATTACAATGCCTGTTTGGTTATCTTGAAACGTTGTAAAGTTCTGGGCCTTTCGAATCGGAATTGGGCTGTTTCGGGGTATAATTTTATCGACAATTCCACCCATCATCTCGACACCTAAAGACAATGGCGAAACATCAATTAACACGGTGTCTCCACCACGCGATAATAAATGTGCTTGATGTGCTGCGCCCATAGCCACGATTTCATCTGGATTTAAAGAGTGCAAAACAGGCACGTTAAATGACTGCTGCAAAGATTCTTGTATAGCTGGTATTCGTGTTGATCCCCCCACAAGCACAATTCCCTGTATTTCGTTTAAATTAACATAGGCTTGGCTAAGGGTTTTTTGGGTAATGGCAATCGTTTCTTTTAACAAAGGATTGATAATGTCTTCAAACGTTTCTCGTTTTAACACACAGCGATCGCCTAAAGGTGTATCAAATGTGGCTTTTAATTGGGTTGATAACCGCTCTTTAACATGGCGAGCATGGGTTAACGCTTCACGTCGTTGTTCGTGGGTTAACTGAAGATTACTTAGGAAATAGTTTACGATATGTGCATCAAAATCGTCACCACCTAAAAATGCATTTCCGCCCGTTGCCAATACTTGAAAAACTCCCTGAGTCATTCGTAGGATCGATACATCAAAGGTACCACCTCCCAAGTCATAAACGATATAAACGCCTTCTTTATCATTGTCAATCCCATAGGCCAGCGCAGCAGCTGTGGGCTCTGCGACCAATCGTAATACGTTAAACCCTGCCAACGTTGCGGCCTCTTTCACAGATGCACGGGCAACCTCATCAAAATATGCGGGCACTGTAACTATCGCATCGGGTATCTGTTGGCTTAGATACGCCTCTGCTTGTGATTTAATGTGATTAAAAATAGCACTTGCTACTTGTGTTGGCGTTTGTATCCCCATCTCGGTATGTAATATTACGCCGTGTTCTGTTTGAAGTACGGGAAAGGGATGATGCCCTAAAACAGCGGTTAGCTCTACTGGGTTTCTCCCCAGGATGCGCTTAATAGAATATATTGCGTCAGAGTTATTTGCCGCAGAGCTACCAATACTTACGTGCCCGTCCTGATAACTTACAATTGATGGTAATAATATTGAACCACCATCCAAGGGAATCAGTTGGATCTTGTCTTCGTTCATAAACCCAGCAACACAATGTGTAGTACCAAAATCTATACCTATAGAGCTTGGTTTTTCAACCGTTGCTTTAGGGGCTAAAGGATCTGTAATTTGAATCAACATGCTTAAATCTCCCGGATTAGATTACGCAGACGCTCCACATATGTCAACCTTGCAATTGTATCCAATATATCTTTCAAACTCAGCTGCTTGATCGCATTATCTAAATCTGAAATAATTGTTTTAAACAGTTCGTCAATATCGTTAGGTACAGCATTCATTTGCAATACCAGAATCTTATTTAGAAAGTCGCTATCCAATACGGGAATGTCCTTTTCATTAAAGCTTTCTAATTCCTTTAACGGATCTTTGATATACATAGCTGCAGACTTTGCAATTAACAAAGTACTTTGTAATGCTTTATAGGCTTTGTTAATTTGGCCAATATGCTGTTCTGCCCATTCTTTTTCTTGGTCTGAAACCTGTCTTATTTTATCAGGATGCAAAAGATGTTGAAACGCGAAATAAAATTGATCTAAAGAAGCTCGATCTATGTGTAAAGAGGGGGGGTGATTAAAAATCAAATAGGGGTTCATGGTGTAAAAAGGAAAAATACGCCCATGTTCACAAGCGACCTTATAGGAAGCATTCGGTGGCACACAGTTTGGGCACAGTCCATTAGACATGAAACGATTCTCCACACCCGCAACGACCTTTTTCGTTAGGGTTCTTAAAGGTAAATCCAGACTCTAGCTCATTGGTTTCAAAATCCATCACAACGCCAAGCAAAAACATAATCGCCTTTGGATCAATCAAGATGGTTACTTCTTGAATATGAATAACTTCATCGTAGGGGTTTTGCTCGTCAGCATATTCAATATAGTATGATAAGCCAGAGCATCCTCTAGTTTTAACACCTATACGAACACCCGAAGATGGCTTGCCTCGTTGGTCTAAGAGCTGCTTAATATGAACGACAGCTTGATCTGTAACTGTTAATATCGACATTATACGTTTTGCTTATCCTTATAGTTCTGAACCGCAGCCTGTATTGCATCTTGGGCTAATATCGAACAGTGAATCTTAACCGGTGGCAATGCAAGCTCTTCGGAAATTTGAGAGTTGTTAATGGTTAAAGCCTCATCTAAGCTTTTACCTTTTAGCCACTCTGTCGCCAACGAGCTGGATGCAATCGCGGAACCACAGCCAAATGTTTTAAATCGCGCGTCTTTAATTGTGCCATTGTCAGCAACTTTAATTTGCAATTGCATCACATCTCCACAAGCTGGGGCTCCAACTAAGCCAATTCCAACGGTTTGGTCTTTATCTGCATTTTCAAAGCTTCCAACGTTCTTTGGATTTTCAAAGTGCTCCACAACTTTTTTACTGTATGCCATGTTCTTAAACTCCTTATATTATTAATGTTCTGTCCATTTAATTGATTTTAGATTTATCCCTTGGCGTACCATTTCATACAACGGACTCATCTCTCTTAAGCGGTTGACGCTTTCAATGATGGAATCAGCCGCCACATCAACTTCATCTTTGGTGGTAAACCGTCCTATTCCAATGCGCAAAGAGGTATGTGCTAATTCGTCTTCTACTCCCAATGCATGTAATACATAAGATGGTTCTAATGAAGCTGACGTACATGCCGAACCTGAAGATAAACAAAGATTTTTAATTGCCATCATTAATCCTTCACCCTCAACATAGGCAAAGCTGATATTTAAGTTTCCAGGAATGCGAGACACAGCATGACCGTTCAAAAAGATCTCTGGCAGTGCTTGGTTGAGTTTGTTCAAAAACCGCTCACGAAGCTGTGTTAAGCGCGATGACTCAATCTCCATCTCATTCACCGCAAGTTCACATGCTTTTCCTAATGCTACACACAAAAATGGAGACAGCGTTCCAGACCGCATACCACGCTCTTGCCCTCCCCCATTAATTTGGGCAGCCAATCGAACCCGAGGACGCTTACGAACATACAGCGCGCCAATACCCTTTGGAGCATAGATTTTATGACCAGAAATGCTTAACATATCAATATTCATGGCTTCAACATCCATGCGTATTTTGCCCACTGCTTGTGCAGCATCTGTATGAAAAAACACACCGTGCTGACGACACAATTTTCCAATTTCTTCAATCGGTTGAATCACCCCAATTTCATTATTCACAGCCATAATAGAAACCAAAAGCGTGTTTGATTTAATAGCACTTTTTAAAGCATTTAAATCAACTAACCCATCTGAATGAACGGGCAGGTAAGTTACTTCAAAGCCTTCTTGTTCTAAATGACGGCACGCATCCAAAACACATTTATGCTCTGTCACACAGGTAATAATGTGATTCTTTCCCTTTGATTTATAAAAATGCGCAGCCCCTTTAATTGCAAGGTTATTAGACTCTGTTGCACCACTTGTAAAAATAACCTCAGAGGTATTCGCGTTAATCAGTTTAGCAATGTGTTCTCTGGCAGTTTCAACCGCTTCTTCTGCCTCCCATCCATAAATATGGTTTCTGGAGTGCGGATTCCCGAAGTGTTCTGATAAGTAAGGTAATGCTGCTTCAACTACCCTTGGATCACACGGTGTTGTTGCTTGGTAATCTAAATAAATATATCCCTCTTTCTTGGGAATTGCGCCCATCATTTTTATAACCCTTCTACGTTTTGTGTTTGTTGCATGCGCTGCCATACGGCCATAAACTCTTCCATATCGTCTTTCGATTGATTCGCTCCTAAGCTAATTCGAATCGCACTTTCTACATAAACATCATCCACCCCCATTGCTTTCAACACATGCGACTTTTCTACTTTACCTGATGAACATGCCGAGCCTGCGCTTATGGCAATACCATTTAAATCCATATGAATAACTTGGTTGTCTTTGTTGAACAAAGGAGTGCTAACATTCAACGTATTAGGCAGCCCCAGCTCAGTACTGTTAATGCGTATGCCAGAATTAAAGCTCACCATCTGGTCGATCGTCTCCTTTAACATCGCCCGAATAGGCTGCCAGTCAGCATTTGCTGCCGCTTCAGCCGCAACACCAAACCCGATAATACCTTGAACGTTTTCGGTACCTGAACGAATACCCTTTTCCTGCCCACCACCCAGTAATTCGGCTTTCAAAAGAATATTAGACTTACTGATTAAAGCTCCAATACCTTTTGGCCCTCCAACTTTATGGGCAGATATCGTCATCAAATCAACGCCTAATTGCTTAAATGAGAAGGCTATCTTTCCAAATGCCTGCACGGCATCAGTATGTACTAAACACCCATTTTGATGACAGATCTTAATAACGTCACTCAAATGGTGCTGTACGATACCTGTTTCTGAATTTCCGAACCCTACAGTCAACAGCTTAGGTGGATTTGGACGATTAAAGACTTCAGTTAATATGTCCAGTCTAAGCTGGCCCTGCTCATCAACAGGAATCACGTTATCAGAAATAATGTTTTTGTAAATCGATGCATGCTCTACAGAGCTTGCATAAATATGATGTTTTGAAATATTTAATCCGGTTAAGGCTAAATGGTTTGATTCGGTTCCACCACTTGTAAACGTAACATCCTTTGCTGAAACATCAACTGTAGCCGCAACCTGCTTTCGTGCTTTATCAATTTCTGCGCGACATTTACGACCCAACTGGTGAACAGACGCGGGATTTCCAATCATGTCCATAGCACGCACCATTGCTTCTTTTACCTCAGGCAGCAACGGTGCCGTTGCGTTATAATCTAAATACACGCACTTACTCATTGGCTACCTGCCTTTGCGAATTACTAAATACGGGCATTGCCGTTGGGATTTTTCCCGTGGCTAGATCTTCCAACGTAATGCTACTTAAAAAGCCATTCACTTGGTTGGTGAGTTCTTCCCACAAACGATGCGTCTTACACAATGAACCCGTCTTAAAGCACCCTGAAGCTGCGTTTGGATTACATCGAGTAAACTTTAGATTTTCTTCTGCCGCCATAATAATTTCAGCCAAATGAACGAATGCGGCATCTTTTGCAAGCGCATATCCCCCAGCTTGGCCACGCACACTATTAACTATTCCAGCCTTTCGTAACTTAGTGAATAACTGCTCTAAATATGTAATTGAAATTCCCTCTGTTTCAGCAATGTGTGACAGAGGAACAACGTGCTGATGCTTTAATGCATTATGCAGCCTTAAAACGGCAATTACCGCATATCGTCCTTTTGTTCCTAATTGCATGGCGTCCCAATTTAATCCTGACTAAAATATAAAGGATTTAAATTGGAATTTCAAGGGAAGCCTGACTAAAATAGTAAGGTAATGCATTTTTATCTAGCAAATACCCTTAAAAACCTGCCACAAAAAGACATGTCTGCCAAGTGCTTGATTAAGTGTATTGCCGTACAAATCAATACCGTCCAATCTTACAGCTCCATCAAGCCATTTGGCAATCATATTGATGCCCTGGGTGTGCAACACATCAAAGCGAACGGCGATTGAGGGTGTAATTTGCATTCCTGTAAGACGAGTTTTTTGAGTTCCTTTAATACTTAACCTCATGTTAGAATCCCTTGGTAATAAAGCATAAACAACCCGACATTGAATGACCGCTATACAAAAACACCTTTCATATTTCTCTATCTCCTCAGCCGGAGTATGGATTCAGCAGCTAATCTCAACCTCCAAATCCATCTGGTTTGTATTGTTAAACGAGCAAGAGCTTCATGAGGCCAAAATATCAATTAATGCGTTTAACCCCGACATAAAGATTTATACCTTCCCTCAATGGGATACGTTGCCTTATGCAGCAACATCACCCTCTATCAGTGTTCAAATGCAACGCCAAACCATACTAGATCAACTTCAAGGCTCAACATCACCCTGCGTCATTTTAAGCACTGTATCTGCAGTTATTCAGAAAATATGCCCTATAAAACAAACCTCTTCCATCACCATCGACACAACACAACCTTTAGATATTCAACATCTATCAACCTCTCTTGTCGCTAATGGGTTTGAGAAAGTTGAAAACGTCTATCAATCCGGTGAATTCAGCATCAGAGGCGGCGTTATTGATCTCTTTCCTTCAGGGCATGAACATCCATATCGTATCGATGTATTCGGCGATCATATCGAAAGCATTCATCCCTTTGACCCCGCAACGCAACGACGACACAAACATTTCTCTATAGATAGATTAACCCTGAATAGTCATCAAGAAATCCTATTAACAGCGGAAACCATCACCACCTTTAAAGACAACTTTTTAAAAGCGCTTGGAATTGAAGGTCGTGGGAATTACTATACCTCTATTGTTGATGGGGCTCCTATTTCGGGATGGGAACAGATGTATCCACTGTTCTTTAAAACTAATCACACCCTTTTCGATGTATTTCCAAACACAACTTTCATCCTCCCTCCCAAGGCCGTGTTTATAGAAAAAACAGCTGATCTAACAGAGTCTTATACGTATCGCAAACAGCTGTGGGATAACAGTCAAGCAAAAGACTCGTTATTGCCCCCAATTACGCCTGACCTGATGTATTGCACAGATTTTGAAAGCACAGTTTTTAGAAAATCGAACACCCATTTTTATAGCTTTGTGAAACAACAAGATGGTTTAGATAGTGGCGTTCGCCCTTTAGACCCCCTAAATGGTGAGTCGGTCACCGATCGGTTTAATCAAGCATGTAAATTCGCTGCATCAAATAACCTTAAGCTAGTGTGTGCGCTTTCCCAAGATCAAGACATACGGTATTTACAATCTTCATACAACACAGTTCACCAGCAATCGTTGACGATCTGCTCAACGTGGGCTAAAGTTTCGTCTATCCCAACGAACATTGTGAAATGGAATCAACGATTGTTGCATGGGTTTAAAACAAAAGAGCACTACGTCGTTACTGCATCAGAGTTGTTTGGCGAACGAGTTATCCCTTCTAAGAAACGTAAAAGCGTCGCTAACCCAGATGACATTATTGCTAAGGCAACAGCATTAAACGTTGGAGATCTGATCGTTCATCGACAGCATGGTATTGGTAGATATTTAGGGCTTGAAACCATCAGTGTATTTAATGTAACCCACGATTGCCTAACATTAGAATATTCAGGGCACGACAAATTATTTCTACCCGTAGAAAATATTGAGCTTTTATCCAGATACGGCAGCGATCAAGGATCTGTGAATTTAGATAAATTGGGCGGCACATCCTGGCAGGCGCGTCAGCTTAGCGTCAAAAAACAACTGCGCACAATTGCAAAGTACCTGATGGACATAGCCGCAAAGCGCCACTTGAAAACTGCCCCACCCATTCAAATACCAACGGATGAATTCCAAGAATTCTGTCGCAGATTCTCGTTCGTAGAAACCGAGGATCAGGAAAAAGCAATCTTGGACGTTATTACAGATCTTGAAAAACCAACGCCTATGGATCGATTGATTTGTGGGGATGTTGGGTTTGGAAAAACCGAGGTTGCATTACGTGCGGCATTTTTAGCAGCATACAGCGGACTTCAAGTTGGCATAATTGCCCCAACAACCATTCTAGTTCGACAACATTACCTAAGCTTTAAAAAGCGCTTTGAAGGCTTAGGATATCGAATCGAACAAATTTCCCGATTAGTTAGCAGCACAAAAGTAAATCAAATCAAGCAAGCTACAGCATCTGGTGACGTATCTATCTTAATTGGCACTCATGGTCTTTTAAGTGAAAGTGTAAAGTTCAAAAAACTTGGGCTGTTAATCGTGGATGAAGAACAAGCCTTTGGGGTCAAACAAAAAGAACGCATCAAAGAACTGTGCGATAATATTCATGTGCTGACATTAAGCGCAACACCCATTCCAAGAACACTGCAAATGTCATTGCTTGGCATTAAAGAAATGAGCTTAATTGCAACACCCCC